>NZ_CBFIHX010000034.1:0-31700 GCF_965662505.1 Pseudomaricurvus sp.
AATCGCTTTTCACCACGCCAGAGTTCCTGTATCTGTTGGGTTGACTCAAATACACCCGTGTAGAGTCCGGCCAGATAGGCGGCGCCCAAGGCGGTAGTTTCGGTGATTTGCGGTCGTTCCACATCAGAGTTGAGCAGGTTGGCGAGAAATTGCACCAGCCAGTTATTTTGGACCATGCCGCCATCAACACGCAGAGTTGAGGGCAGGGTGGCACCGTCTGCGGCCATGGCTTCCAGAAGATCTCGGGTTTGATAGCAAACCGACTGAAGCCCTGCGGCGACGATTTCCTGAATGCCTGTGTCGCGTGTTAAGCCGGTGATGGCACCTCGTGCGTGCGGATCCCAATAGGGAGCGCCCAGGCCTGTGAAGGCGGGAACGAGGTAGACGTTGGCGTTCTTGTCAGCGCTTTCGGCAAGGGCTTCGGTTTGGGAGGCGTGTTCAATCAGTTTTAAGCCGTCCCGCAGCCACTGAATCGCGGCTCCGGCGATGAATATGCTGCCTTCGACGGCGTAGGTAACTTCACCATTCAAACGATAACCGACGGTGGTCAGCAGGCGGTTTTCTGATCGTACGGCATTTTTACCGGTGTTCAGGATCAGGAAGCAGCCAGTGCCGTAGGTACTTTTGGCCATCCCGGGCTCAAAGCAGGCCTGGCCTATCAGCGCCGCTTGTTGATCGCCAGCTATGCCAGTGATGGGTATGGGCGTGCCAAACAGTTCCGCTGAGGTGTTGCCAAAGTTTGAACTGCAGTCACAGACTTCGGGCATCATGGATTCGGGGATGGAAAAGAGCTGCAATAGATCTTTATCCCACTGCTGGTTGTGAATATTAAACAACATGGTGCGGGAGGCGTTGGTGGCATCGGTTTTGTGACTTTCGCCGCCAGTCAGGCGCCACAATAGGAATGCGTCGACGGTGCCAAATAGTAGCTCACCTCGAGCCGCCTGTTCTTTCGCGTTTGGCACATTGTTTAAAATCCACTGAATCTTTGTCGCAGAAAAATAGGGATCGATTAATAGTCCGGTAGAATCCGTAATAGCCTGTTCGTGGTTTTGTTTGCGGAGGGCTTCGCAGGTTTCCGCGGTGCGTCGATCCTGCCAAACAATGGCGTTGTATACGGCTTTTCCTGTTTTTTTGTTCCAGACAACAGTTGTCTCACGTTGATTGGTGATTCCAATACAGCTAATGTCAGTCGCTGTTAGTGACGAGTTCTCTATCGCTTTTTGGCACACATCAAGGGTGGTTTCCCATATCACTTCCGGGTCGTGTTCTACCCAGCCGTCTTGCGGAAAAATCTGTTCAAATTCTTGCTGAGCTTGCCAGCAAGGCTGCCCCTTATTGTCAAAGATAATGGCTCTGGAGCTGGTCGTACCCTGATCGATAGAGAGAATGTATTTTGACATGTGAGAGTCTTAAATTCGTGAGTCGAAGTTGAAGAGCTATACAGTTGATTAAACTCTGAGTTTGGCACAAGGCTACAGAATTAAAAAGTCCAAGGGCTTGAGTGTGGGCTGATAGCTGAGTGCAAGCGTTGAAACTCTATTGTGGGAACGGTACAAATAAGGGGCAGGGGGTCAGAATGTGGTGTTTCACATTGTGCCAATAAGCTATGTAACTTACTGTAACTAAAGAGAAGCTATGGACTAAAGAAGCTATGTAATACAGCTAACGTGAATTCCTAAATGAATTGGCCGGCTCGGGTAGGAGCCGGCTTTCTTTGAAGAAACCTCTTGCTTCAGTTTAGTGCAGTTCGCTTTCGTCAACTTCGTCAGTTGAATTGATCATGTCCAGTGCTGGCTTGCTGATAGGTTTGCCTGCTTTCTTGGCGGAGACTTCTTTCAGCTTTCTTTCAGCGGCCTTGAAAACGTCTCGTACGGCGACATGAATAGAGGGGTCGTCTTGGTGAAGCGTGAAGGAATTACCTTTGACACCTAATTCGATCTGAGCTCGGTACAGTTTGCCCTTATGCTTATGTTGGTGAGGGCTATCTAGTACAACTCGACTGCTTTGCAGCTGAGTTGAGATCCGATTAAGTTTTTTGAGCTTTTTGTCGATGGT
This sequence comes from Pseudomaricurvus sp., assembly GCF_965662505.1. Classification (NCBI taxonomy): domain Bacteria; kingdom Pseudomonadati; phylum Pseudomonadota; class Gammaproteobacteria; order Cellvibrionales; family Cellvibrionaceae; genus Pseudomaricurvus; species Pseudomaricurvus sp. The sequence continues at coordinate 2,059 of NZ_CBFIHX010000034.1, forward strand.
GCTGGTCAAGGCTTGTGAGGCATCCAAGTCACGATAAACGACATTATTCATGTTTTGCATAATTAGTAGCTCCTGTGGATCTAGAGAAATTCCAGCGTCTAGGGATGATCCCGCGACTAGGACTGGAAAAGTTCTTACTAAGGCGGCCACCTTTGAAATTTATATTGCCTCCGACAGTATTAAATTCAAGTGTTTTTTTGTAATAAAAAGTGAAGGATCAAATAAAGTTGAAAATGCACTGAAATATCTTGGCGGCGTAAAGATCGCGTGCTAGATTAACTGGATAACTTTTTCAGAAAATCCTCAAAACGCCTCAAATACCTCCGTTTCAACCGACTTTTTCCCCTCAGCTCCATCCCTCTCATTCTTCCAATCTAATGGTCAAAACATCACAGGGTGAGTCTTTCAGAACACTGTTGGATGTCGAGCCCAGCAGTAATTGCAGCCCCGAGCGTCCGTGGCTTCCAACGACGATAAGGTCACAGGAAAGCTCGCTGGCCTTTGTGTTGATGGCCTCTGAGGGTTGGCCAAAAAGAATTTCGCCCTGTGAAACAGGTATCTGGTGCTTTTCCAATATGCTCCGAAACTCAGGATAGGCCTTCTGCTTGATCTGAGCTTCAGTGGTTGGGAGATTGCTGCCTGTCAGTTCCCCGTATCCGGTAATGGGGTGCTCACAGGTGTGGATGACATGAATCCGTTTAAGCTGACCCCCGGCCTGGGCAATAGCGGCTTCCAGGATTTTGGCGCTGTTGGCATCGAGGTCGATAGCGCAAAGAATATTTTGATAGCTGGGCACTGTGCTCTCCTTGAGATGAAAAGTATCGCGCTTTCCATCTGAGTCTACTTGATTTGGTTGTTTTTTGCTCTTTAAAACGGGGTATTCTCTTGTAATTCAAGGGCTTGCTCGGTACAGTGAAAAATACCTCAAGCACGCATTCTAAAGGCTTTTTGTTTTTCAGGATGTTACGGAAGACAATCACCATTCAAGATGTACAGAAAATGATCAAACAGTTAATCCTATCCGCTCTTATCCTAACAACATCTCAATACCTTTCAGCCGGAACGGTCAGCCAGGAAGAAGACAAGTTGGACCGTTTTTATCAGGCTTTCGAAAACCGCTCCTCGGAGTTGGAAGACATCGAAAACGAGCTTTTTGGCTACGATTATAAGCTTGAGCGTGCACAGAGCGATCTCAAAAAGGCGCAGGCAGATCTGGACGTGGCAGAAAAAGAGTATGCCAAGGCCAAGGCAGACCTGGCCGCAAACGACTCTGAAGATAACCAGCGCGCTTATATGCTGGCCGAGCATGCGCTGAAGATGTCGGAACGTGGTATTCGCACACGGACCAAACGATTGGAGCGCGTAGAAGGTTATATGCAGGAACTGGCAGACTCCAAGTCCAGACTGGAAGCTCAGGTGTCGGCCTCACAAAGACGAATTGATATTCAGGAAAAACAGGTAGCGGAAGCGAAGAAGGTCGCTGAGGCTCGCCTGGCACAAGCTGAAAGAGCACGCAAAGAAGCCGAGCGACGCATGGCCGAAGAGAAGCGCTTGGCCGCCGCTGCTGCGGTTGAGCCGGCAATTCAGCCTCCGGCCGTGGTTGAAGAAGCCCCAAAAGTCGTTAAGGAAGAGGTCTTGGAAGAGCAGGTGGCAGCAGAGCAGCCTGTTGATGAGCCTGCCGACATGTCCGAAGCTGAAGAAAAGGAGCTTAGCGAGCTGGATAAGGAAGCCCTTGAATACGCTCAAAAAGAAGTAGAACGACTGGAAGACTTGTTGTCATCATCCGATAGCGGACGTCCAACCTTTCGCTATCTGACCTTGGTGGGCAACAAGGTAGACGCTAAAAAGTTTGAGTTTCTTGGGCGCGATCAATACCGCGTCGATACTGTTGTAAGCAAAGGTCGTCAGATTTTTGAGGTAGGCCGTAACAAGTTCCGTCGCACGATTCCCGCGTCAGACGATGGTCAGGAGTACGTGTTTATTTATGATGCCAAGCGTTTGTCCAGACCTCGTCTGGTGATGTTTAAGAAATCGTTGATTGACGGTTTCTGATAGATTTGATTCAGGTAACACTGTTGCCTCAAGTAAAACGCTGCCTGTCCAGGGCGTTTCCCTTAATAGCCGGCTTTTGCCGGCTGTTTTCGTTGAAATCTGCTTTTTCGAGGCTCTTCCTGCTTACTCTTGTGTTTAACGTCCTTGATTAGTAGATCTTCTCGCTCTCATCAAAGCTACTGCTAAACTGATCGTTGATTAAGGAGCAAATCATGACATCTTCTTCTGATTTAACCTCTAATGGCGGTTCTGTAGACACCGCTAGGCCAACTGGCAGCGGGCGAGTGTTAATTACCGGTGGCACGGGGTTTGTCGGTGAGGCGCTGATTCCCCATTTATTGGCTGAGGGCTATGAGTGCTGGATATTGACTCGCCAGGCCAGCAAAGCAGCTGAAAATACAGACCAGCTGCACTACATCAATGCTTTGTCACAACTTTCGACGCCTTTGCCTGAGCTGGTGATTAACCTCGCGGGAGAGGGGATTGCTGATAAGCGCTGGACCAGTCACCGCAAAACTCAGCTCATGGATAGTCGAATTGGGGTAACGCAATCACTGGTCGAGCATTATCGTCAACATGAGCAATGCCCCAAACGAGTAATTTCGGGCTCCGCTGTTGGCTTTTATGGCAATCATGATGATGAGTTGTTGAATGAGGCCGGGCGCTGTCATCCGGGGTTTGCTCATGATCTGTGTCAGGCCTGGGAAGAAGAAGCTGAGAAGTTTGAAAACCTGGGGGCTGTTGTGTGCTGCCTGCGTATCGGCGTGGTGATCGGTGCTGACGGTGGTATCATAAAAAAGCTAAAGCCTCCGTTTTTGCTGGGCGCTGGCGGGCAAATTGGCACTGGCCGGCAGTGGATGAGCTGGATACATCGTCAAGATTTGGTGCGTTTGATTATCCATGTGTTGGAGCATGAAACCGTACACGGATCTGTTAATGCAGTGTCCCCCAACCCGGTGACTAATAGTGAGTTCACCAGGCTGTTTGCGCTGCAATTAGGCCGGCCGGCTCTACTGCCCATGCCTTCGTTTGTAGTGAAATTGATGTTTGGGCAAATGGGGGATGAGCTACTTCTGGGTGGGCAGCGGGTTGTCCCGGAACAGATTGTTCGCAGTGGCTTTGAATTTACCTATCCGGAACTGGAGGCTGCCCTGCAGCAAAGTCTCGAATCCCACAAATAATATTGCCTCATGGATTGTTGAAAGGCATTGAGGTTTTGTTCCTGTATTATGACTGCGGATATGATTGTTAAATGTAAGTGTCGGGGCATGATAAATGCACTGACGACTTACGGATGCTCCTGATCAATTCATGCTCCAGTTAAGTTCATGCTCCGGTTAAATTCATAATCCGGTTAAATTCATAGCCCGGCTAAACTGATAGAAAGATAACGCACCTATGAAGCAACACCGTATTCTTGCAAGGGGGCAGGGTGTTTTCTGAAGCAGACCTTGCGGCTATTTGGTTGACCTTACGATTGGCGTCGACCGTGACCTTCTTCTTAATGATCATTGGTACACCTATCGCCTGGTGGCTAGCGCGAACAGACGCTTGGTGGCGGGGTGTGGTGGGTGCCGTGGTGGCTCTGCCACTGGTGTTGCCGCCGACAGTGCTCGGTTTTTATCTTTTAGTGGCCATGGGGCCTCAGGGATGGCTGGGTTGGCTCACCCAGTCTCTGGGACTGGGCACTTTGGCCTTTACCTTTCAGGGGTTGGTGATTGCCTCTATTTTATATTCCTTACCCTTTGTTGTTCAGCCGATACAAAATGCGATTGAGGCTTTGGGAGAGCGTCCGTTGGAAGTAGCTTCGACACTGCAGGCAGGCCCTTTGGATCGTTTTTTTACCGTGGTGTTGCCGATGGCCAAGCCAGGTTTTATTTCTGCGGCAATACTGGGCTTCGCTCATACTGTCGGGGAATTTGGCCTGGTTTTGATGATTGGCGGCAACATTCCTGATGAAACCCGAGTGGTGTCAGTCCAAATTTACGACCATGTGGAAGCGCTGGATTATGCCCATGCACACAGCTTGTCGGCGGTCATGGTGGTGTTTTCGTTTGTGGTGTTGCTGGCATTGTCTGTGTATCAGAGACGGTTCGCAAAATCCCGTATTGGGTTTGGGATCTGATTCATGACTCAAGAAAGCCCAAACAGGCAAACCAAAGACGCTCATTTTTCTTTTCGTTACCCGTCCCGTAAGGGGGCTGATGCTGAAGGATTTGGTCTGGATGTTGATGTCAGCCTGCCTTTGAGAGGTGTTACGGCCATCTACGGACACTCTGGATCTGGCAAGACAACACTGCTGCGATGCATCGCGGGACTGCAGGTTTTCAATAAAAAAACATGTGCTCCCGATTATATTGCCAGGTTAACAGTTCAGGGGGATGTCTGGCAGGATCAGGCGCGCCAGTTGGCGCCTCACAAACGATCCATTGGTTATGTATTTCAGGAGGCGGGCCTGTTTCCGCACCTGACCGCAGAGCAAAATATTGATTACGGAATTCGCAGGGCTGCGAACAAACCTTCCGCTGAATTTTATGACCACATCCTTTCGTTGATGGGCATTCAGCCTTTGTTGAGTCGCCATCCTGATCAGCTGTCGGGTGGTGAGCGTCAAAGGGTCGCTATAGCCCGAGCATTGCTGATAAAGCCCAAAATCCTATTGATGGATGAGCCTCTGGCTTCGCTGGATTCCGCCAGAAAGGAGGAGATTCTGCCTTATCTTGAATCCCTGAAGGAGGAGTCGGAGGTACCTATCCTGTATGTCAGCCACTCCATGGATGAGGTTTCACGGCTGGCGGACCATCTACTGATGCTGGATAACGGCAAGGTGGTTACGGAGGGGCCTCTCGAGCAGGTGTTGTCACGAATTGATGTCCCGCTTCCAGCCTCGGAGGCCGGGGTTGTTATTACGGCATCTGTGATGGAGAAAAGCCCCCAGTGGCATTTGTTGCGTGCCGAGTTCCCCGGTGGGGAGTTCTGGCTCAAAGATAATGGAGAAGTTGTGGGGCAGGAAATCCGACTGCGTGTTTTTGCCCGAGATGTCAGTCTGGCCAGAGAGTCTTATGGCGACACCAGTATTCTGAATAAATTACCGGTGAAAGTTCTGGAGTTGGGCCCGGACGCTGATCAAGCAATGTGTCTTGTGAGTTTGGGAGCAGGGCAAACCAAATTGCTTTCCAGAATTACCCGCCGTTCAGCCGACCATTTGCGGATCAGTGAAGGTCAACAGATGTGGGCGCAGGTGAAGTCTGTAGCAATTGTGCGTTGAGTGTTTTTTTGAAATTTACATTTTTTAAAATTAAGCCCTTGAAAAAATTTAGTGAAGCCATATCTCTGTAGTAAGCCCGCTCATTGGAGGGGTTTAACAGAATGGCCTGATCCTCGGATAGGCCGCAAACCACATATTGCTTCACAGTAAGGGTATGATTATGCGTAATACAGACTTTTCTCCTCTTTATCGTACAGCCATTGGCTTTGACCGTATGGCCTCCATTTTAGATAATCTCAGTCGCAGCGATCAAAGTCAGGGCGGCGGTTATCCTCCATACAATATCGAATTAATTGACGAAAACGAATACCGAATTACTATGGCGCTGGCCGGTTTTACCGAGTCGGAGCTGAGCATTCAGTCTGAACAAAACACCTTGACGATTACGGGTCAAAAAGCCGAAGAGCAGGGTGATAGGCAGTTTCTCCATCAAGGAATTGCGGCACGCAATTTCGAGCGACGCTTCCAGTTAGCTGACCATGTACGAGTGCATACAGCGCGTCTGGAAAATGGTCTGCTGCACGTAGAACTGGTACGGGAAATTCCGGAGGCCATGAAGCCTCGGACCATTGAAATCCAAAACGGTTCTTCAAGCCAGGCTGAAGGCTCTTCTATCCGGGCTGACGGCTCTTCCAGACAGGCTGACGGCTCCTTGAGTTCAGTGTCTCACAAGGTTGCTTGAGAGTAAGTGTTGCTGAAAGGCAATTGACGGCTGAGAAGCCAATAAATATCTCAAACTGTTATAAGGGCCTCTATTGAGGCCCTTTGTGCTCTAAGTATTCTAAACTCATGAGTAATCACGGCCACAAAAAGTAAGGTTGATGGTTTGTGGTGACGTGGCAAAAATATGTATAGCGATCTGTCTTGTCCTTTTTGTGCTAGCCCCTGCGTGAACGCTCATCAGGATCGACGCCGGGATTATTACCATTGTCCAAAGTGTTTGGCTGTTCATGTCCCAGCTGCCTTTCATCTGAATAGTGCTTTGGAGAAAGCGGAGTATGACAAGCATGAAAACGATCCGGACGATCAATCGTATCGTCGTTTCTTTTCTCGTTTCTTTGACCCTTTATGTGAACGTATTGCTCCAGAAGCGGAGGGTTTGGATTTCGGTTGTGGTCCGGGGCCAGCTTTAGTATCAATGCTGGAAGAAACCGGTCGCGGAATGGAAAAATACGATCTCTACTATTATCCAGATAAATCTGTACTGCAAAAACAATACGATTTTGTCACCGCAACCGAGGTTGTAGAGCACTTGGCGGATCCACTGAAAGTTCTGGATACGTTGTGGGCAATGTTGAAGCCAGGGGGCGTTCTAGGATTAATGACGAAACGTGTGATTGACGTGGAGGCGTTCAAAACCTGGCATTACAAAAACGATCCTACACACATTGTTTTTTTTCACGAGGCAACGTTTGATTTTATCGCGGAGCGTTGGGCTTGCGATCTGGAATTGATTGGCAATGATGTGGCCTTCCTGCGGAAAACCACGATGCCATAAAACGTATGACTTTATAGGTTATGGAGCTTTGTGGTGGCATAAAGAAATCAGGTTTCTGCCGTAAATAACTTGGCCCTGACGGTTGCCCGGTAATCGCTGGGAGTTGTTGAAAGGAGCTTTTTGAACAGGCTCGAAAAGTGCCCCATATCCTGATAACCCACCTTGTAAGCAATTTCGCTGACGGATAAATTGCTGGTTTGCAGCAAGTCTTTTGCCATATCGATACGAATTTCTTGCAGATATTGTAACGGCGTCTTGCCTGTCGCGTTTTTGAAGCGACGGTTAAATGTCCGCACACTCATATCAAATTTCTCAGCGACACTTTTTAACAAAATCTCTTTTTGGCAATTGTCCTGAAGCCAGATTTGAGCTTGCACAATGTCCTCATCAGGGTGGTAACGGTGTTTGTCGTCGTAATAACTGGTCGATTCGTAAGGCCGACGGATTTCATGGGAGAAGTTGCGCTGTACATGAGTGGCAATTTCTTGTCCGTAAGTGCGATGGATGAAGTGAACGGTTAAATCGGCGACAGCGTTAACGCTCGCAGCACAGTAAATATTTCCAGACTGGGTGATGAAATACTGACGCTTTAATTCCACCTCAGGATAGTCACGCTGAAATTGATCAAAGTAGTGCCAGTGGGTTGTGGCCGCTTTTCCATTGAGAAGGCCCGCTTCGGCAAGAAAACAACAGCCGGTGCCGACGGCAATCAGCATGGCACCTTGTTCATTGAGTTGCTGAAGCCATTGAATGATTTCGGGATGGCGTCTGATGATAGGGCGGGGGTTACGCCAGAGCGACGGGATGATCACCATATCGCTGCTACCAATATCGTCGATGGCTAGATCCGGGGTCAATTGAAAGCCAGATCGGGTGCGGACAGGCTGCTTGATGACACCGGCTGTCGCGATATTCAACCTCATCGCTTTGCGGTCCCGTCCTTTGGCGGCACTCTCTGCGGCGTTCATCATCTCAATCGGCAGCGTAATGCTCGTGGCGAGCATGTCTTCAATGACCAAAAAGGTCGCACCCAGACGTTTCTTCATAATGTATTTACCAATTCAGAGAAAGGTATGAACCAATAAGGGGCACAAGGCGCCCCATTTGACTGATTATTCGTGCGTTTGACTTTAATACCGCAATTTTTGTCCATTATACCGATAACTTGTTGGCTTGGCTCCTTCTAAAATGATTCAAACAGTGCGCTAAGTGTCTCTGCTATTGAAATGGTGAGTGGAACTACGTTTTACCACCAACCCAAAAGCCTAAGCGTCAATACAGTTAAAGTGCTGGTTCAGTGCTAAAAAGGAAAGTTGCTATGTCTCGTTTGCCCATTATTGCAGGTTTTGGTGGTTACAATGCCGCTGGTCGAAGCTCTTTCCACCATGGTTTTCGCCGGATGGTGCTTGAAAGCCTGGACGATCAGGCCCGGCAGGAGACCCTGGCTGGTTTGGGCGTGATGACTCAAATCATTGAGGCTGACGAGTCCGGTTTCAAGTCAAAAGAGGGCGCTAGCCTGTCGCTGGCGGATATTGAGGCTCAATTTAGCGATGAGATCCTGCAGACGACTCTGATTCGTCGCATTGAAAAATCCTATTTTGATGTGGATGCAGCACCCTGGCAGCAATCTGTCACCGTTGGCCCCGGAAACAATGGGACTTCTTTTTTGCTATCACGATTCCAGCTTCCGAAAACGATTCCTGAATCCTGGACTGTGAGCGACTATTCTGAATCCCATGTCAGCGTACATTTGGCGGACAACTGTGACGTCAAAATCGACTCTACCCGTAACATTGATGTGAAGTCAGCAGGCCAGTTACCCAGTGGTTTTGATCCAGGCGCGCTGTATACCTCTCGCTTCCACCCACGTGGATTACAAATGACCATTGTGGGCGTGAGCGATGCCTTGCAGTCGTTGGGTATTCCCTGGGAAACGATTAAATCTTCAGTTCACCCAGACGAAATCGCGGTTTACGCGGGTAGCGTATTAAGTCAGGCCGATGAAAACGGGTTTGGTGGCATGATGCAATCGCGCCTGAAAGGTGGTCGAGTGACTGCTAAACAGTTGCCGCTGGGCATGAATACTATGGCAGCCGACTTTATCAATGCCTATGTTTTGGGCAGTGTCGGAACAACCGGTTGTACAACCGGTGCCTGCGCCACCTTTCTGTACAACCTGAAGCAGGGGGTTGAGGCCATTCAATCTGGTAAGGCCCGTGTGGTCATTGCCGGTAATAGCGCAGCTCCGATCACTCAGGAAATTATCGATGGTTTTGCGGCGATGAGTGCCTTGGGTACCGTCGAAGGCCTCAAGAAAGTGGAAGGCAATGACGATCCCGATCTGCGCAGATCCAGCCGTCCATTTGGCGAAAACTGTGGTTTTACCATTGCTGAAGCCTGTCAGTTCGTGATTTTGATGGACGATGAGCTGGTACTTGAGCTTGGCGCTCAGGTTCATGGCGCTGTCACGGATGTCTTTATTAACGCAGACGGCTTTAAAAAATCGATTTCGGCTCCTGGTCCTGGTAACTACATTACTCTTTCTAAAGCTGTAGCTTCTGCTCGGGAAATTGTCGGTGAAGAATCCGTCAGAACCCGCAGTATGGTGCACGCTCACGGTTCAAGTACACCGGCTAACCGTCAAACTGAGTCAGAGCTGCTGGATCGTGTCGCGGAAACCTTCGGTATTACCGATTGGCCCATCGCTGCAGTGAAGGCCTATGTTGGCCATTCCATTGGTCCCGCCAGTGGTGATCAGCTGATTGCGGCTTTGGGCTCCTTCAAGTACAACCTGGTTCCGGGTATCAAGACCATTGACTGTGTGGCCGACGATGTTCACCAGCAGCGCCTTTCTATCTCGGTATCCGACACCTCAAGACAGCAAATTGACGTCGCTTTCATCAACACCAAAGGCTTTGGTGGTAATAACGCTACTGGCGTGGTGTTGGCTCCAGGGGTAGTTGAGAAGATGCTGGCGAAGCGTCATGGCGAGAAAGCGTTGGCTGGCTACAAAGTTAAGTTGCAGGCTGTTATCGAAACGGCAGAGACCTACAATCAGGCAGCACTGCATGGTAATTTCAATATCGCTTATAACTTTGGCGCCAATATGATTGACGACTCTCTGTTGTCGTTGTCTGACAGTGCCATTGGCATTCCCGGTTTGAACCACCAGGTTACTTTCAACAAAGAAAGTCGCTATACCGACATGATTTAACGGTTCTGTGATCACTTCTGCACAGTGGAATGACTCCAGTGACCGAGCCCCCGGCATTTGGACGTTGCAGAAGTGATTGTTTTGTCACTGAACAATGATTGTTTTTGTTACCAAATATAGTCACGTGGGATATGGTCAGCGATAAAGCCCGCTGATAGGATGAAGATCTTGCTATAGGATGGATAAAGATTTTCATGGCTGAAGCGCTTGGTCTTCGATTAAAGGCTATCCGTGAGTTTTACGGCTGGTCCCAGAGGGAGTTGGCTAAACGGGCAAGTGTGCCCAATAGTGCGATTTCCGTGATTGAACAGGGCTCCGTAAGCCCCTCTGTCTCTTCGTTGGAGCGAGTCCTCAAAGGCTTTCCCATCACTCTTTCTGATTTCTTTGCTATCAGCATGAACCGGCAACTCGCCAAAGTATCCCATGAAGAACATGAGCAGAGTACAGGCTCATTCTTTGCGGCTTACCAAGGCAGTTCGGGGCGTGAATTGACGTTGCGTTCATTTAAACGCAGCCCGGAAGACCCGGTTGTCAATCTTATGTCTCGCGGCCAGACCATGATTCTTCTTATAGCAGGTGAGGCGCAATACCACGCCCTGGGTGTGGAGCATCACTTGGTCAGCGGCAGCAGTCTGTCGTTGCAATCACCGACACCGTTTCGTGTTGAACCCATAACAGGAACAGCAGAGTGGGTGGTGGCGTCTATTTCCTAATGGCTAGTAATTGAATTCGTCGATTTCCTGAAAAGTACAACAGTCTTGTTTAAATGGTCCCTGTAAGTCCGCATTAAGGTGGCGACAACCTGTCTTGTCGGCTATTTTTTAGGCTTGTTGGGCAGTTTTTAGTGTCCGGGCTGGATTGCATCAGGCCTTTGAATGGCGAATTCATTTCCAATACCGTTGGGTCACGATGAGTGGTTCAAACAAGCGTTTTAAATGGTTATACTCCGGCGTCTCGTCTGCCGCTCTGCCGATTAAATCGGGAGAACCTATGGCGAGGCTACTTTCACGGCAATAGTCATTCGCAGGATTAGACCTTGGGCAGAGTGTATTTTCAGCCTGGTTTATGAGATCGAAAGGAACTTACGAGGTCGAACATGATTTTTAAAGGTAACGCTGTTTCGGTGCAAATGCTTGAAGCAGGCATCGCAGAGTTGAATTTTGATTTACAGGGTGAGTCGGTGAATAAATTCGACAGTGCCACTGTAGATGAGCTGGAACAAGCCATTACGGCCCTGGAAAACACCGCAGACCTCAAAGGGGTTCTGGCAACCAGTGGCAAGAGTGTCTTTATTGTGGGTGCTGACATCAGTGAATTTGTTCCTTTATTTGAGCAGGGACCTGAAGCTGCAGGTGAGCATCTTGGAAAAAATGCCAAAAACCTAAATCGCATTGAAGATCTCGGTGTACCTGTTGTTGTAGCAATCAACGGTTTTGCTCTGGGTGGTGGTCTCGAGTTCTGTTTGGCGTGTGATTTCCGTGTCGCCAGCACTGCGGCTAAGGTCGGTTTGCCTGAAACCAAACTGGGTTTGATTCCGGGTTGGGGTGGCACCGTTCGTTTGCCACGTTTGGCTGGCGCTGATGTTGCTATTGAGTGGATTGCTTCCGGTAAAGACCAGAAAGCAGCGACGGCACTGAAGGCTGGCGTTGTGGATGGCGTCGTTGAGCCAGAAGCGCTGCGCGATGCAGCTCTGAACGTTTTACAGCAATGTGTTGATGGCAAACTGGATTATCAGTCCCGTCGTGCACAGAAAAAAGCACCTCTTCAGCTGAATGGCATCGAGTCGATGATGGCTTTCGAAACGTCCAAAGCGTTTGTTGCTGGTCAGGCCGGACCGAATTATCCATCACCCGTTGTTGCGGTGAAAGGCATGCAGAAAGCTGCTGGGATGGAGCGTGACGAAGCCCTGGAAGTTGAAAAAGCTGGTTTCGTAAAAGTTGCTTCCACAGAAGCCGCTAAATCCCTGGTTGGCTTATTCTTGAGTGATCAGTTGATTGCGAAAAACGCCAAGAGCTGGGAAAAGAAAGCCGACAAGAAAATTGGTCATGCTGCGGTACTGGGTGCTGGCATCATGGGTGGCGGTATTGCTTACCAGTCAGCGCTGAAAGGCACGCCAATCAAAATGAAAGATATTGCTCAGGAAGGATTGGACCTGGGTTTGTCAGAAGCCAACAAGTTGCTGAGCAAGCAAGTTGCTCGCGGTCGTATGACCCCGGACAAAATGGGTAGCATTCTTGCCAACATCGATGCCACTTTATCCTACGACAGCTTCGGCGAAGTGGATATGGTAGTTGAGGCCGTTGTTGAGAACCCGAAGGTTAAGCAATCCGTTCTTGCAGATGTTGAAAAGAACGTTTCTGAAGACACTATCATCGCCTCCAACACATCCACCATTTCTATTACGCACCTGGCAGAAGCCATGCAGCGTCCAGAAAACTTCTGTGGCATGCACTTCTTTAACCCGGTACACGCGATGCCGTTAGTAGAGGTCATTCGTGGTGAGAAGACTTCGGATAAAGCTGTCGCGCGTACAGTCGCTTACGCTAATGCCATGGGCAAAAAAGCCATTGTCGTCAATGACTGTCCGGGTTTCCTGGTTAACCGTGTGTTGTTCCCGTACTTTGCTGGTTTCGCAGGTCTGGCCCGCGATGGCGCTGACTTCCAGAAAGTCGATAAAGTGATGGAAAAATGGGGCTGGCCAATGGGCCCGGCTTACCTGATGGATGTCGTTGGCATCGATACCGGTTCCCACGCTGAACATGTGATGGCCGAAGGTTTTCCGGAACGTATGTCCAAAGATTACAAAACCGTTGTTGATGTTATGTTCGAGAATGAGCGTTACGGTCAGAAGAACGGTAAAGGTTTCTATACCTACGAAACTGACAAGCGCGGCAAGCCAAAGAAAGTGGCCAAGCAGGACACTTATGACCTGATTGCTCCGGTTGTTTCGGAAAGTAAAGAGTTTGATCAGGAAGAAGTGATTGCACGCATGATGATTCCAATGGCGACCGAGCTGGCTCGCTGTCTGGAAGAAAACATTGTGGGTTCAGCTGCTGAAGCGGATATGGCATTGATCTACGGTGTTGGCTTCCCTCCATTCCGAGGTGGTATTTTCCGTTGGATTGACAGCATCGGTATCGAGGCGTTTGTGGCTATGTGCGATAAGTACAAGCACTTGGGCAAACTCTACGAAGCAACCGACGCTCAGCGCGAAATGGCTGCAGCCGGTAAAAAATATTACGCATAAGTGCGGTCCAACTAACGATTTTAGGAGAATATGACGTGAGCTTGAATCCAAGAGACGCCGTAATTGTTGATTACGCACGCAGTGCGATGGGCCGCTCAAAGAATGGCTGTTTTCGTAACGTACGTGCTGATGATCTCAGTGCAGAAGTAGTAAAAGGTTTGCTGGCCCGTAATCCGGCTATTGACCCTGCCTCTATCGATGATTTGATTTGGGGCTGTGTCATGCAGCGTGAAGAGCAGGGCATGAACCTCGCTCGTCTTGTCGGCCTGCTGGCAGGCTTGCCGCATACTGTGCCGGCACAAACGGTTAACCGTTTGTGTGGCTCTTCCATGTCCGCGATGCATACGGCTATTGCTAGCGTAATGTCTGGCCTGGGTGATGTGTATCTGGTCGGTGGCGTTGAGCACATGGGTCACCTGAACATGATGGATGCTGTGGATATCAATCCAGGGCTAGGTCTTTCTGTTGCAAAAGCGGCAGGCAGCATGGGTATGACTGCAGAGATGCTGTCATTGATGCACGGCATTCAGCGCGAAGATATGGATGCGTTTTCTGCCCGCTCACATCGTCTGGCAGCGGCAGCGCGAGCTGAAGGCAAGTTTGACCGTGAAATCATTCCTGTGATGGGGCATGACGAAGTAGGCGTTCCATTTATGGTTACTCAGGACGAAACCATTCGTCCGGAAACCACAGTCGAGAGCCTTGCTCAGTTGCGTCCTGCGTTTAATCCGCAAGGTGGCACTGTGACTGCGGGTTCTTCCTCGCAAATCACCGATGGTGCTTCTGCGATGTTGATTATGTCTGCAGAGAAAGCGCAAGAGTTGGGCCTGAAGCCAATTGCGAAAGTCAGAGCTGCAACTCTGGCCGGTGTTGATCCATCCATCATGGGGTACGGACCTGTACCTTCCACTCAGAAAGCTTTGAAGCAGCTGGGCATGGATATCAAAGACGTTGATTACGTTGAGCTTAATGAAGCCTTTGCCGCTCAGGCGATTCCGGTTTTGAAGGACCTGAATCTGCTGGATGACATGGATTCTAAAGTGAACCTAAATGGTGGTGCGATTGCTCTGGGTCACCCATTTGGCTGTTCCGGTGTCCGAATCAGTGGTTCTCTGCTGACGGTAATGCAGGAAAAAGACTGGACCATGGGGATTTCCACCATGTGTATTGGTCTGGGTCAGGGTATTACGACCGTTATTGAGCGCGTCTAAACTGCAGTGCAACCCGAAGGTATTATACCTCCGGGCTTGCGCGTAAGAGCTGCGGTTTAAGAAGCCGCTGGTAAAAAACAAAGGCCGGGTATTTCCCGGCCTTTGTGTGTCTGGCGTCTGAGTCTGACTACTATGAGTCTGACTACTAAGGAGCTAGGTGGCAAAAATGCCCTAAATTGCCAATTTTGCGAATTGTGGCTTTCTGGTAAACTTCCGGCCTTTGTTTTATTAACTGAAGGCCCTGTTAGCTGAAGGTCTTATTGGCTGAGGCTCCAGTTGCCTGAATGTCATATTGATTGAGAGTCCTATTGGCTGAGCATCTTCAGCCTGGAGAAAGCCTTGTTGAGTTGTCCGCTTGTAAGTAATCCTGAAGCCCATGTACGGGATGCACTTGCTGAACTGTCGGCTGGCGCAAACAGGTTGCTGTGTTTCAGGTATCAGTATCAGCAATATTATTTGGCTGACTCAGCGGTCACCACGTTGTTGGCACTGGTTTCTCTAAATGAGGAAGGGGGCATCTCTCAGGTTCTAATGGGTGATTATTCCACCTCTGCCGAGAATGTGTGCCGCGAAGCGGTTTCAGAGTCTGATATGCCGTCAATTTCTGAGCGTCTTGAGTGGCCGTTGTTTTCTCTGAATGAAGCGGTTCGTCTTGCTCCGGTTTCTATAGCGAAGCCCTGGGGGCAGGAAATTTGGTATACCGGTATTGAAGAGCGTGGGCAGTCACAGGTTACTGATGGGCGTTATAGTATGCCGTTGCCCTGGTTGCTCTCATTGCTGCCTGATTATCTGACGGCAGGCAAAGCCAGAGATCTGAATCTGCTGAAAATCCTGGATCCACTACCGGAAGACGTGTTTGGGGATCTGT
This sequence comes from Pseudomaricurvus sp., assembly GCF_965662505.1. Classification (NCBI taxonomy): domain Bacteria; kingdom Pseudomonadati; phylum Pseudomonadota; class Gammaproteobacteria; order Cellvibrionales; family Cellvibrionaceae; genus Pseudomaricurvus; species Pseudomaricurvus sp. The sequence goes on from NZ_CBFIHX010000034.1 coordinate 17,417, forward strand.
ATTTTGAGCTCCACGAAGAAAAGCAGGAAGTGTATGTAGTGACCAGTGTCGACCGAACGGCATGGCCTACGGGCACTGGCGGAATTCGTATTGGTTTTGATCCACTCAAGCGTGCGAATTACGAATCGGATGAAGCGTTTGTCTCAGCGTTCAAAGCCGCAGTTAAGTCCTACGAAGTCGTACGTCGGGAAATCGATGCGGAGCTTGATGAGTGCCGTCTTGCTTCAGGTGTCGGACTCACTGAAGCGGTAAGTGCCGAGCAGACCAAGCAATGGCTTGCGTCATTACCGGAAGGACTGCTCCAAAGAGAAAAAGATCTGCGTTTGAATATGGATGCGTTTAAGGCAACCTTGCCTTTGGATGTGGGGAGTGTCTTGAAAGTACCTTGCTACACACCACACTCTCTCCTGCATGGGGTGCGGACCATTGAATTTCAAACCCCTGTCTATGAACGGCAAATCCTGTCTTTTGCTCAAAAAGTATTAACTCAAGATCATTGGGATACCGATAAAGCGCTCGAGTGTATGAATCTCGGTGATCATCAATTGCAACCTTTGCCTGTTGTTGAACGAAGAGTTGAAGAAGATATTGAAGGGCAGGGTAATAGGGCTGTTTCAGCTCTTGTCGAAGAGGTGGTGTCCTTTTCTGATTTTGAAGTGTGGCGGATCACCTTGCAGCCAAACTCGTGCTACCACCTCCTCAAACCAGGGTATGCTTTGGCGATTGGCGTTAGTGGTGCCGCCCATGTGCAGGGACAGCTTTTGCAAGGTGAGGAAGCTTGTTTGCTGGCCGCAGAGTCTGGCGAGAAACTGTTATCTGCCAGCGATACCGGTGCCGTATTATTGGTGTCGTTTCCCAAATGAATCGAGTATTCGTATCAGCGGTTCGATCCACTCAGAGAGAATGTTAAAAGCATGAAATTGCTTCGAAGTGGCTACCGCCTGTTGTTTTTGTGTTTGATGTTTGTGAGCTCGGCAGTGCGTGCCGAGCCGTTGTTGTGGCAAGTGGATGATCCTGATAGTGGCGGGCGGGCTTATCTATTCGGTTCCATTCACTTCGGTGATGAATCCCTGTACCCGTTGCCCGACTATGTACAGAAGGCATTCGACAGCGCCGATTCGCTGGTTGTCGAGTTGGATATCTCCGCGGTTGATCAGGTTCAGGCGGCGCACTTGCTTGCTCTGACTGGGCGTCTTCCCTCAGGAGGGACTTTGCAGGACAAGCTCGGTGAAGAGCAGTGGCAATCGCTGAAAGAGATATCTGAAGGGCTGGGGTTTTCCGTTGAGACGTTTCAACGCATGCAGCCTTGGCTGGTGGCAGTGCAGCTAACCGCAGCGCAAATCCGGCGCAGTGGATTCGATGAAAGCTTAGGCATCGATCGTCACTTTCTGAAAAGCGTTAAAGAGTCTCGCCCAGGTATGCCCATTGTCGAACTGGAAAGCTTTGCTGAACAAATGAGCCTGTTTAAGGAATTGAGCGACGCCGAGGAGGTGTCCTTTCTTCAGCAGACCTTGTCTGAGTTTCATCAAACTCCACGCTCTCTTGAGGCTATCATGGCCGCATGGAAGGTGGGAGATGAAGCCGCACTGGTGACTCTCATTAACGGTGCGTTTGAAAGTCGTGAGGACAAGCTGTTTCAGAGGATTTTTGCAGACCGTAACGCCATGATGCAGGTGAAGGTCTCTGAAAGGCTGAGTCGAGGAGAGGATCTCTTTGTCGTTGTGGGAGCTGGCCATATTGTAGGTGATGATGGATTGAGGGGCAGACTGAAAACCGAGGGTTACCAAGTTAAAGCTCTGCACCCCTGAAATCGGGGGCTTTTAGTTCCGGAAGCTAAGACAATAGCCCCGAAGGCTGCGGCAAACCGCAAACTTCTAGCGTCGGGTATTGAACCGTACTCGGGACTATGGCAGAATCACCACCCCTTAAAAGAGCAGCCGTTTTAGAGGAAGTATAAACTCCCTGAAATCAATGAGTTGCGCCAAAGTTGCTCGATTATTGAGCATGTTTGGAATGAAACAAGTCACGCGGACGTGGCGGAATTGGTAGACGCGCTAGATTTAGGTTCTAGTATCGCAAGGTGTGAGAGTTCAAGTCTCTCCGTCCGCACCATACAAGCGGGGGTCAGCAATCCGACTGACTCCACTACCCAGATATACCGACAGGTATTGACCTGATTTTCACGAGGAACACCATGCAGGTTTCAATCGAGACAACCACTGGCCTAGAGCGTCGTATGACCGTAGGTATTCCAGCTGAGCAAGTAGAAACTGAAGTCACTAAACGTTTGCAAGAAGCGACTAAAACAGTGCGCTTGAACGGCTTCCGTAAAGGTAAAGTACCTTTGAAAGTGGTTAAGCAACGTTTTGGAGCCGGTGTTCGCCAGGAAGTTGTGGGTGAGTTTATGAGCCGCTCTTTTTACGATGCGGTCCAACAAGAAGATGTTAAGCCTGCTGGGCAGCCTTCCATTGAGCCAAAAGAAATGGAAGAAGGTAAAGATGTTGAGTTTGTCGCAACATTTGAAGTCTATCCAGAGATCGAAGTTGGCGACACCAGCAGCTTTGAAATTGAAAAGCTGGTTGCCGAAGTACAAGACGCTGACGTTGATAATATGATCGATGTTCTGCGCAAGCAGCAAGCAAGCTGGACTCAGGTTGATCGTGCTGCCAAGACGGATGATCAAGTCAATATCGATTACACCGGCACTAAAGACGGTGAAGAGTTCGAAGGCGGCAAAGCTGAAGGTCAAGATTTGGTGTTGGGCTCCAACTCCATGATCCCTGGTTTTGAAGACGGTCTTGTAGGCCTTAAAGCGGGTGATGAGAAGACCCTGTCCCTGTCTTTCCCTGAAGATTACCACGCCGAAGAGCTGAAAGGCGCTGCGGTTGAGTTTGCTGTAAAAGTGAATTCTGTTTCTGAGCAAGAGCTGCCTGAGCTTAATGCTGAGTTTTTCAGCAAGTACGGTGTTGAAGGTGATGATGAAGCGCAGTTCCGTGCTGATGTTCGCAAGAATATGGAACGCGAACTGAAGAACGCCGCCAAGTCCAAGCTGAAAAACCAAGTCATGGACAAGCTGATTGAGGCCAATGAAGTTGACCTTCCTAAATCTCTGGTCGCTGGTGAGGTTGAAGCCCTGCGTAATCAAATGATGCAGCAGTTTGGCGGTGCCCAACCTAATATGGATTTGAAATCTTTGCTGCCGGATGAAATGTTCTCTGAGCAAGCAGAGCGTCGTGTTGCTCTTGGCTTGATCGTGGGTGAAGTGGTTAAAGCTTCCGAGATCAAGGTTGATAGCGACCGTGTTCGTGAGATGGTCGAGGAGCTGGCGTCTACTTATCAGGATCCAGAAGAAGTCGTTAACTACTACTTCAACAACCGCGAGTTGCTGGCCGGTGTAGAGTCTGTCGTTCTGGAAGATCAGGTTGTTGATTACATTCTGGATAAAGCCAAGGTTACCGAAACCAACAGCACCTACGAAGAAGTTATCAAGCCCGCCCAAAGCGCTGAGTAATCTCAGTACTTTTAGATCGATTATTGATCCAAGATCGCCGCGAAACGTCCGTTTCGCGGCAATATCCCTCTCAATTCTGCCTTCGGGGTGGAATATCTTTTCAGCAAGGTTTAAGCTCAGGCCAAGCCTATTCACAACGTCTGAATCTCGCTAATCAGCAATTTAAATTCGCTGAGTAAGTACTTTCAGATTTGAGTAGTAACAGTGTGCTTGTCGATTAAGGAAGCAAATAGAACCCATGGCAAAATTAGACTTACACTCCCAGTCGTCAGTAATCCAGAATTCTGGTCTTGTCCCAATGGTGATCGAGCAGACGGCTCGAGGAGAGCGTTCATTTGATATCTATTCAAGATTGCTCAAAGAGCGTGTGATTTTTATGGTCGGCCAGGTTGAGGATCATATGGCCAACCTGATTGTGGCTCAACTTTTGTTTCTTGAGGCCGAAAACCCTGACAAAGACATTCATTTGTATATCAATTCTCCGGGTGGGTCTGTGACTGCTGGTTTGTCAATTTACGACACTATGCAGTTTATTAAGCCGGATGTAAGTACCATGTGTATTGGCCAGGCCTGCAGTATGGGTGCTTTTTTGTTGACCGCAGGCGCTAAAGGTAAGCGTTATTGTCTGCCGAATGCCCGGACAATGATTCACCAGCCAAGTGGTGGTGCCCAGGGGCAGGCGAGTGACATCCATATTCACGCACAAGAGATCCTTAAGACTCGCCAGCGCCTGAATGAGATTATGGCTTATCATACCGGTCAGGATGTCGAGCAGGTGGCTTTGGATACCGAGCGTGACAAGTTCCTGAGCGCTGAGGAGTCTAAAGAATATGGTCTGATTGATGATGTTCTTAGTCACAGGGCTGCAGGTGAATAACCGGTTGGGTGCAGGCCTTGGCTATATGCCTGGGTCGGCCTTTTGAAGTAACTAGCGGTTATAAGAAGGGCTCGTTTCCCTTTTGTGCGGAATCAAAACATCATGAATTCGCACCATATATGGGTTTTACCCTTGAAAAAATGAGCCGTAGGACGCATTGTAAGTCCTTAGAAAAGAGATTTGATGGAGAGGTTTAATGACCGACACCACTGAAAGCGGGGATGACAACGGCAAGCTGCTTTACTGTTCCTTTTGCGGGAAGAGTCAGCATGAAGTTCGTAAGTTGATCGCCGGCCCCTCGGTCTTCATCTGTGATGAGTGTGTAGACCTGTGTAACGATATAATTCGTGAAGAGATCCAGGAAAGTGCAGCGGAAGGCAGCAGCGAGCGTCTGCCTACCCCTCAGGAAATTTCTGAGATTCTTGACGGTTATGTCATCGGTCAGAAGCGTGCTAAAAAAGTATTGGCCGTAGCGGTTTATAACCACTACAAGCGTTTGCGAGCTGGTGAGAAAAAGAAAGATCAGGAAGATGTAGAGCTGGGTAAAAGTAACATCCTGATGGTCGGACCAACTGGTAGCGGTAAAACTCTGCTGGCAGAAACCCTGGCTCGCCTGTTGAATGTACCGTTTACCATTGCAGACGCCACCACTCTGACCGAAGCCGGTTATGTGGGTGAAGACGTTGAAAACATCATCCAGAAGCTGCTGCAGAAGTGCGATTACGATGTGGAAAAGGCCCAGCAGGGCATTGTTTACATTGATGAAATTGACAAGATCTCACGCAAATCTGACAACCCCTCTATCACCCGCGATGTGTCTGGTGAGGGTGTTCAGCAGGCTCTGCTGAAGTTGATTGAGGGCACCGTGGCTTCTGTTCCTCCGCAAGGTGGCAGAAAGCATCCTCAGCAGGAATTCCTGCAGGTTGATACCTCCAATATCCTCTTTATCTGTGGTGGTGCTTTTGCCGGACTGGATAAAGTGATTCGCGATCGTTCTGAGAAGGGCGGTATTGGTTTTGGTGCCGAAGTGAAGAGTAAGGACACGGATAAAGATATCGGTGAAACCTTCAAGGATCTGGAGCCTGAAGATCTGGTTCGCTATGGCTTGATTCCGGAATTTGTGGGTCGTCTGCCAGTTATCGCAACACTGGAAGAGCTGGACTTGGAGGCTCTTGTGCAAATCCTGACCGAGCCTAAGAACTCTCTGACCAAGCAATACGGCAGATTGTTTGAAATGGAAGGTGTCGAGGTCGATTTCCGTAAAGATGCTTTGGAAGCTGTTGCCAACAAAGCGATGGAGCGGAAAACCGGTGCCCGTGGACTGCGCTCGATCATGGAGTCGGTACTGCTGGATACCATGTACAAGATCCCATCCGAAGAAGGTGTCAGCAAAGTCGTCGTCGACGAATCTGTCATCAAGGGAGAATCAGAGCCCCTATTGGTGTATGAATCCAATGACGTCGAATCGGAAGAGCCCCAGCAGCAGAAGGCTGCACCGGAGGATTAGCTTCCGAGTAAAACCACATGTTTGGAGTGGTCTTTGAGCAAAAGCTGAGCAGTCAGTTGTAGTCTGCGCCAAACTTGTATAAAAAAGGAGCCTTAGGCTCCTTTTTTTCGTTTTTTCGCCCCTAATATGTTGTATTTCGCCTAAGTAGCCCCCATTCTTTTATCATCCATGGCTGTTGTGGCCGAGATGAAAGAGGTTAGATATGGAGCAGACTGAATTGGCTGATATGAATACGATCGAACTTCCCTTATTACCTCTGCGTGATGTGGTTGTTTACCCGCATATGGTCATCCCGTTGTTTGTCGGGCGGGAAAAATCAATTAAGGCTCTTGAGCAAGCCATGTCGTCCGGTAAGCAAGTTTTACTGTTGGCGCAGCGTAATGCATCTGATGATGATCCTGGTAAAGATGACCTGTATAGCATTGGCACAATATCTAACATTCTGCAGCTGTTGAAGCTTCCCGATGGAACAGTCAAGGTTCTCGTTGAGGGGGGAGAGCGTGCCAGGGTAGTTAGTATCCAGGAGCAAGAAGAATATTTCAGTGCCGAAGCCGAAGAGCTTTTGTCCACGGATATTCCTTCTGCTGAATCGGATGCCTTGTTACGCTCCGCAATGACTCAGTTCGAGCAGTACGTGAGTTTAAGCAAAAAAGTTCCTTCCGAGGTGATGACATCTTTGTCCGGGATCGACGAACCTGGTCGTCTGGCGGATACCGTTGCTGCGCATATGAGTCTGGATCTGGAGCAGAAGCAAGAGATCCTGGAGATGTTTGATATCCGCGATCGACTCGAACATTTGCTGGGCCTGATTGAAGCCGAGATTGACCTGTTTCAGGTTGAAAAACGGATTCGTGGTCGCGTTAAGAAGCAGATGGAGAAAAGTCAGCGTGAGTACTACCTGAATGAGCAAATGAAGGCCATTCAGAAAGAGCTGGGTGAAATTGGCGATGAGCCCAACGAGATGGAAGAGTTGGAGCAAAAAGTCGTTAAGGCAAAAATGCCTGAGGAAGCGGAGAAGAAAACCCGTGCCGAGCTCAATAAGCTGAAAATGATGTCGCCGATGTCAGCCGAGGCATCCGTTGTCAGAGCTTATATTGACTGGATGGTTAGTGTGCCATGGTCAAAACGCAGTAAAGTGCGCCATGATCTGGCTCGTGCCGAAAAAGTACTGGAAGAAGATCATTACGGTCTGGAAGAGGTTAAAGAACGTATTCTTGAGTACTTGGCCGTACAAAAACGCGTCAAGAAGATCAAAGGGCCTGTGTTGTGTTTGGTAGGGCCTCCTGGGGTGGGTAAAACCTCTTTGGGTGAGTCTATAGCCAGAGCCACAAACCGAGAGTTTATTCGTATGGCTCTCGGTGGTGTACGTGATGAAGCCGAAATCCGAGGGCACAGGCGTACTTACATAGGTTCGTTGCCAGGTAAGCTGGTTCAGAAAATGGCGAAAGCCGGGGTGAAAAACCCGCTTTTCCTTTTGGACGAAATTGACAAGATGGGTATGGATAACCGTGGTGATCCTGCGTCTGCCTTGTTGGAAGTGCTGGATCCTGAACAAAACAATACCTTCAACGATCACTATCTGGAAGTGGACTACGACCTTTCCGATGTGATGTTCATCTGTACTTCCAACTCTATGAATATCCCTGGTCCTTTATTGGATCGTATGGAAGTCATCCGTATTCCGGGGTATACCGAAGACGAAAAAATCAACATTGCTACACGTTATTTGATTCCCAAACAGATGAAAAACAATGGTCTTAAAGCTAAAGAGCTGACTATTGAAGATGGCGCTATCAGGGATATCGTACGCTACTACACTCGTGAAGCTGGTGTGCGTGGTCTTGACCGTGAAATTGCCAAGCTATGCCGTAAGGTCGTGACTCGTCACGTCAAAGAGAAGGCGACCGCTCAGGCTTGTCTGACGGAAGAGATGCTTGAAGATTATTTGGGGGTTCGCAAGTTTGATTACGGCATTGCCGAGGAAGAAAACCAGGTAGGGCAGGTCACAGGTTTGGCCTGGACTCAGGTTGGTGGTGAGTTGTTGACCATCGAGTCTTCAGCAGTCAAGGGTAAAGGTCGTATCATCAAAACAGGTTCTCTGGGTGATGTGATGCAGGAGTCTATTCAGGCCGCTATGACGGTGGTTCGTTCGCGTTCGCAGGTGCTTGGCGTTGCTCCTGACTTCATCGACCATACAGATATTCATATCCACGTGCCTGAAGGGGCTACCCCCAAAGATGGCCCCAGTGCCGGTATTGCGATGTGCACCACTTTGGTGTCTGTGCTGACGAACATACCGGTGATGGCGGATGTGGCGATGACCGGGGAAATTACCTTGCGCGGTGAAGTGCTCAAAATTGGTGGCTTGAAAGAAAAGCTTCTTGCTGCACACCGAGGTGGAATTAAAACGGTGTTAATTCCACATGATAACGAGCGAGACCTGAAAGAGATTCCGGATAATATTAAAGCGGATCTCAAAATCATCCCGGTTCAGTGGATTGATCAGGTTCTGGAAGTGGCTTTACAGCAAATGCCAACACCTTTCACTGACGAAGAATATGAAGCTTTGCAAGCTGAAGCTCAAGATAGCAAGTCGTCGTCACCCAGGATCAGTACTCATTAATTAAACTGCTCGAAAACCACGCCAGCCCTTGCCTGGCGTGGTTTTCGTACGGGTTGAGTGCAAACTGAGCAGTTATCCGCAATGCCTGTGAATTCTGCCAAACTTACCTTGACCCTCTCAAATGCAGTTGGTATAAATCGTTATTCCTTGCGTAGAGCAGGCCCAGGGACAAGGGAAGGATACTTAAGATCCTTTTTGTGATTCCCGTTTACTTAGTTGATTTAATCCGAACAAAAGGGGTTTAGTGTGAATAAGTCTGAACTGATTGAGGCGGTAGCCGCTTCAGCTGATATTCCAAAAGCTGCAGCCGGTCGCGCCGTTGATGCCATGATCGATGCAGTAACAGGTGCACTTAAAAATGACGATCAGGTTGTATTAGTCGGTTTTGGTACCTTTTCAGTAAAAGATCGCGCTGCGCGCACTGGTCGTAACCCTCAAACTGGTGCACCTATCGAAATTGCAGCTGCCAAGATTCCAAGCTTCAAAGCTGGTAAAGCACTGAAAGACGCCGTCAACTGAGTTGGCGCGTTCTGAGCTTCACCGTTAATAAAAACCAGGGCTAAAGAGTACAAGTTGTACAAAAGTGTTTTGGATGTTAGCGGTAAAGAGTCTAAAAAAGGCGCATCATGTATGCGCCTTTTTTAATGATAAAATCAGAACTTATTGTTTCAGACATTTTTAAAGTAAACCGTCGGCAAGCTGAGTAGCCGTTTTTAATTTTAGACAGAGGTCTTTTATGCTTCAGGCATTCCGGGACAATCTCAAAGGTGCTATGGCAATCTTCATTGTCGGGCTGATGATGATTCCATTTGCGCTTTTTGGTGTTGATTCATTGTTTCTTCAAGATTCAACGGCTGGTAAAGCTGCCGAAGTCAATGGCGCCCCAGTATCAGAAATGGAGTTAACCCGGGCGGTACGCATTCAGAAACAACAGTTGCTGGAGCGTTTCGGTGAGCAAGCTCCTGCAGACCTTGTCAGCGATGAGCAGCTCCGGGGTCCAGTACTTACTCGTCTTGTAAACCGTGAATTATTGCGTCAAGCAGCTGAAAATGGCGGTATGGCCATTAGTGATGCTGATGTTAATCAGATGATTATCTCAACACCTCAATTCCAGCAGGATGGCCGCTTTAGTGCAGACCTTTATACTCAGTTATTGCGTAACATGGGCTATACACCTGCCAGCTACAAGGCTTTGCTGATTGAGGATCTGCTGGTCAACCAACATGCATCTGGACTGAATGCCAGTGCATTTGCGACTGAGGGCGATATTCGGACCCTGACAGCTTTAACCCAGCAGATGCGTAGTTTTTATTATCTGACGTTGCCTTTTGACTCTGTTGTGGACCAGGTATCGATCTCTGACGAAGAGATACAGTCCTATTATGACGACAACCAGCCGCAGTTTATGGAGCCTGAGCGTGTTTCGGTCGAATATATTGATCTGAACCTTGACGACCTTGCACAAAATACAGGTGTTGACCCTGAAGAAGTAAAAGCTCAATACGAACAAAATGTGGCCAGTTTCACGGCGTCAACGAAACGGCATGCAGCTCATATTCTAATTGAGGATGGTGATGAGGCTGAGAAGAAGATTGCTCAGGTTCAAGACCGCCTTAATTCTGGCGAAGATTTTGCCACAGTAGCTGGAGAGCTCTCCGACGATTTTGGTTCCAAGGAAATGGGCGGGGACGTTGGCATGACCGACGGCACAACTTTCCCTGAAGCCTTTGAGGGAGCATTGTCAGAGCTTGAAGTTGGTGAAGTCTCTGACCCTGTGGAGACTGATGCAGGTACCCACTTTATTAAATTGCTAGATATAGAAGATACTAACCCTCCGAGCTTCGAAAGTGCCAAAGCTGGCATTGAAGAGCGTTTGGCTCGGGCTACTGCTGAGTCTACCTTTGTTGAGCTGCTTGAGGCTCTGCCAGATGCCACCTATAACGCGGAAAGCCTTTCTAATGCTGCAGATGGCTTGGGTATAGAGGCGAAAACCTCTGAGTTGTTTGACCGCCAGGGTGGACCAGGCATTCTATCAAATAATCAGGTTCTTGCTGCTGTCTTCAGTGAAGACGTACTTCACGATGGATTGGCAAGTAATGTTATCGATTTGACCGACAATCATGTGGTTGTGGTTAAGTTGAAAGAGCATAAACAACCTGAGGTAAAGCCTTTGACTGAGGTTTCCGAAGAGGTTAAAGCTATTCTGACGAAACAGAAGGTTGAGAATATCCTCAGCGAGCAGGCTCAAGAGTACGCTGGTGCACTAGAAGAGGGTGAGAACCTTGAGGCCTTAGCGACTGAGAAGGGTGTTGATTGGCAGGTTAAAACCGATGTACAGCGCAATGATCGTTCAATGGATATGGAGCTGCTGTCTCATATCTTCACCTTACCTAAGCCTCAAGGCTCGGAGCCGGTGAATACTACATTGACGCTGGCGAATGGCGATACCGTAGTGGCTCAGTTAACAGTAGTGAAACCTGGAGAATTGCCTGAGCTCGATGAGTCGCAGTTAACCGGTATCAAGCAGCGATTGGCTCAGGATATTGGTGGTGCTGAAATGGCCACCTATCAAAACAGCCTGAACGACTCAGCAGATGTTGAGGTTTATTAGCCTCTGCGAAAACATTTATGAGTGCGAATTAAGAATAAAAAAACCGGACCTTTGAGTCCGGTTTTTTTATGGGATAGTTAACACCAAATAAACAAGATCAGGAAAGAGTGGCAGCCAATAAATGCTGCGTATAGGCCTGTTTGGGCTGTGAAAGGAGTGTTGAAGCGTCCCCTTGTTCAACGATTTCACCGTCCTTCATTACAACAATTTGATGGCTCAGGGCTTTTACAACGCTGAGGTCATGGCTGATGAATAAGTAGGTCAGTTGTCTTCGTTGTTGCAGGTCACGCAAAAGATCAACAACTTGCACTTGTACCGTTTTATCCAGTGCGGATGTTGGCTCGTCAAGAATCAACAGCGAAGGATTCAGAATCAATGCCCGTGCAATGGCAATACGCTGGCGCTGGCCACCGGAAAATTCGTGGGGGTAACGATGACGAAGATCGCTGTCGAGTCCCACCTCATGCATAACGCTTTTAACACGCTCTTGTTTTTGTTCTTGGGATAAAAGCCTGTTGGCTGTGTCCGAAGAGGGGTTATGAATATTTAACCCTTCCTGGATAATCTCTTCAGCTGTCATTCGTGGGCTTAAACTAGCAAAAGGATCCTGAAAGACAATCTGAAAGTCCTTTCGTAAACTCCGCAACTTCTTTTCCGGAATGTCAGAAATCAGTGTGTTGTTAAAAAGAATGCCGCCATCGGATTCGATGAGCCGGAGAATCGCGAGAGCCAATGTGGACTTGCCTGATCCGCTTTCACCGACGACGCCCAATGTTGTTCCTTTCTGAATGGCCAGACTCGCTTCTTTCACGGCTCGGAACTGCTCGATAGGTTTGCCAAAAAGGCTTTTACGAGTCGTGAAGCTCACATTGAGCTGCTTGGTCGATAACAATGTAGAGTTTTCTTCAGCTGAAGTGGCAACCTCTGCAGGTTTACCTGCTGGCTTGCTGAGTAGAAGCTGCTTGGTGTACTTGTGAGAAGGAGCTTTGAAAATATCCTGAGTGCTATTCTTTTCAACGATCTCGCCGTTCTTCATGACGAGAACTTGCTGGGCCATGTGCTTAACGACGCCCAAGTCATGGGTGATCAGTAGAAACCCCAGATTCTCTTCTTGCTGGAGCTTTTTGAGAAGTTGAAGAATTTCTTTCTGAACGGTGACATCCAATGCTGTTGTGGGTTCATCTGCGATCAGTAGGCGGGGTTCATTGGCGAGAGCCATGGCGATCATAACTCGCTGTCTCTGTCCGCCTGAAAGCTCATGGGGGTAGGATTTTAAGCGCGTCTCGGGGTTGGGTATTTGTACTTTGTGCAGCAAATTTACAATAAAAGGACGAGCTTGTTTCAGGTTAATACCCCGGTGCTGACAAATCACTTCACCGATTTGCTTGTCAATCGTGTGTAAGGGGTTGAGGGCCGTCATTGGCTCCTGAAAGATCATCCCTATCTTATTACCACGGATTGCCTGCATGCGCTTGTCGCTGAGTTGAATCAAATCCAGGTCGTCAAATATCACCTCTCCACTTGGGTGGAATGCCATGGGGTAGGGAAGCAGCTTCATGATCGCGTGGGCCGTCATGGACTTACCAGATCCCGATTCGCCAACAAGGTCCACTGTTTCACCTGGATGGACAGTGAAGCTAACGTGCTGAACCACTTCAGTTATAGCGTTGTCCTGACGAAAGGCTACCGAGAGGTCTTTAACTTGCAGTAGTGGTGTTGCTGAGTTCTTTGTCATTTCTCGTGGCTTGTTGGAATTCATTATTGAGTCACCAACCGGGGGTCGAAGGCATCTCTAACACCTTCGCCAATAAACACGAGCAAGGTTAGTAACAGAGCCAATACGGTAAAGGCGGTGAGTGCCAGCCAGGGAGCTTGCAGGTTTCCTTTCCCCTGAGCAACCAGCTCCCCCAGCGAGGGTGAACCTGGAGGCATGCCGAAGCCGAGAAAATCCAGAGAGGTTAAAGTCGTTACAGCTCCGGTTAAAATAAATGGTACCAACGTTACAGTCGCGACCATGGCGTTGGGCAGTATGTGTTTGGCCATGATGGTTCGATCGGGAACTCCCAGAGCCTTAGCTGCGCGAACATAATCCAGGTTACGGCCTCGCAGGAATTCCGCTCGCACCACATCCACCAGTGATGTCCAGCTGAAAAGCAACATGATGCCAAGCAACCACCAGAAGTTGGGCGTAACGATATTCGCCATAATAATGAGCAAGAAGAGGACAGGTAGACCGCCCCAAATCTCAAGGGCTCTTTGACCAAGCAGGTCGATTTTACCTCCAAAGTAGCCTTGCAGTGCGCCCACCAGAACCCCGATCAAGCAGCTGCCAATGGTCAGGGTCAGGGCAAACAAAATAGAGATTCTGAATCCATAAATGACTCTGGATACGACATCCCTGGCCTGATCGTCGGTTCCTAACCAGTTTTTGTCAGACGGAGGAGATGGAGCGGGGTGATCAAGGTTCGCAATGTGTGTGTCATAGCTATAGGGAATGGGTGGCCACAGGAGCCAGCCTTTTTCATTAATTAATTCGCTGACGTATTCGTCGTTGTAGTCTGCTTCTGTATCAAAGTCCCCGCCAAAGGTTGTCTCAGGATAGGAGACAAGCACAGGGTAGTGTAATTTTCCATCGTACATCACCAGCAAGGGTTTATCGTTGGCGATAAATTCGGCAAACAATGAAACCAAAAATAGTGCTATAAAAAGCCACAGGCTCCATTTCGCTCTGGGATTGGCAAAGAACGTATCCAGTCTGCGCTGGTTGATGGGGTTTAGTCTTTGTCGTAATGAAAAGAATCTGCGCGAGCTCACGAAATCAGTTACCTTGGCTATCAAAGTGAATTCTTGGATCGACAGCGACATAAGCCAAATCGGAGATCAATTTAACAAAGAGCCCAATCAGCGTAAAAATAAACAAAGTCCCGAAGATCACCGGATAATCACGGGTTTGTACCGATTCAAACCCCAGTAACCCGAGGCCATCAAGAGAAAAGATGACCTCGATCAACAGCGAGCCGGTAAAGAAAATTCCAATAAACGCGGCGGGGAAGCTCGAAATAATAATCAGCATGGCGTTGCGGAATACATGGCCGTAGAGAACGCGTGACTCGGTAATACCCTTTGCTCGAGCCGTTTGTACATACTGCTTGTTG
>NZ_CBFIHX010000035.1:0-31352 GCF_965662505.1 Pseudomaricurvus sp.
GGAACAGGTTTGACGAACGGCCGGATCAAGCCCAGGCGCTCACCAGCTCCAAGCATATCCAAGGTAAGTTCATGGGAAGTTTCTGCATTCAGGCAAAATAAAGCCTTACGCGCCAAATCGTACATGAGCGGGATTCCGACAGAGAGTAAATGGAGGCCGCAAGGATACTGTAAAGCGTGCCCCAATGCGAGGTTGAGCCACGTTATACAGTGCCTCTGAGCCCGATAGAGTCAATCCGTCAGGCCAGGCTACAACCGCTGAATCGACTCAAATCGATTGTCGCTGGAGAAGCGAATCATAAAGCGGCCTCGAATACCGCCCCGAGTCACATAAGGGCGCAGAATATTGGCAGGAAACTGTACTTTTCGCCCATCCACAGACACGGTGGATACATGCCGAGCCGCCCCAGAATACATACGCTGGTATTCATCCGGGGCAATCACCAGATTGACGACAAGGGTGGGCATAGGGGCATATCTCAGACAGACAAGTAACTGACAATATGTTGCAAGCCTAATCAGAGAAAATCAAGACACCCCGAATCCACCCCCTTACTGCTCGCCGCCAAGTACGCAGAGCTGACTGTCATCATCCAGTGAAGTGCAATGTTGACTGGCCTGAGCCAAATCCAGCAATTCCCTCAAGGCGACGGAGAACATGGCAAAATCGGTGCCCGGACTCCCCTGCAATTCATTGACCATGGAGTGCCAGCGACCGACCAGTAAACTGTGCTGTTTCACCCACTCATCCAGAGTCTTCGACACGTCCATATTGTCTCCAGCGAGACGAATGATGGAAATCGCCAAGGTTCGCATCTGCGACTCCACATCGTCCATAAACGCTTCTCTGGCCATGGCTTGCCAGAAAGTATCCACTTTGACTTCAGACACCTGAGTGGCAAACCAGTGCAGCCCCAACCGATCACCGAGCGCAAAATAGACGCTGGCCACATCTATGGGGTCCGCCTCGGTCAAACGTGCAGCTTCCACCACGTTCAACGCCGAATAAAGCGTGGCTGGCAGAGCAGACCAGGATGCCAGGTCTTCCGGAACCCCCAGTTTTATCAACGCCTTCGAGTCACGTTCCCAATCTCTGCGAGGGGCACCACACATCACCGAGGGCAACTTAGCCACCAACAGCTCTACCGGTTCAGCAAACTTGGCCACTTCTTGCTCTGGAGAGAGAAACCCACGACGATTGCGCAGGAACCAGCGAGTTGCCCGACGCATACGACGCATCATTTTTGACTGCATCCGATGCTGTAGCTCGGAATTCCCCTTGGAATCAAGCGCCTCAACGGCTGCAAAAAAGTCATGCAAATTGTAGATATCCCGCGCAGCCACGTACGCTTTGGCGACATCTATCGCACTGGTCCCGGTGGCCTCAATCAATCGATGGGAAAAGTTAATCCCCATATAATTGATCATGTCGTTGGCCACCTGCGTCGCAACAATCTCTTTTCGCAGGCGATGCTGATAAATCTGATCGTGGTATTTTTTACGCAACTGCACAGGAAACGCCGATTCAACCGCCTTCATCATGTACGGGTCATCCGTCATGGCTTTACCCGTCAGAGACTCTTTCAGCTGCACTTTGGCGTAAGAGATTAATACCGAAAGCTCAGGCCGGGTGAGAGACTTCCCCTGTTGTTGCCGTTCTACAATTGTCTCATCAGTTGGCAAGAACTCCAGAGTCCTGTCCAACTGTCCACTGTCTTCCATATTTGTGATAAAGCGGCGGTACTCCCCTATTCGGCTCAACACCTGATATTCAGCGAGAGAAATCGCCTGCGTCTGCTTGTAGTTGTTACTGAGCACCAGTTCCGCAACGTTGTCTGTCATTTTCTCCAACAGAGTATTGCGTTGCTTGATCGTGAGATCACCATTGGTAACCACACCATCCAGCAGAATCTTGATGTTGACCTCGTGATCCGAGCAATCGACACCAGCGGCGTTATCAATAAAGTCAGTATTACAACGACCACCATTAAGACTGTACTCAATCCGTCCCAACTGAGTCATGCCCAGGTTGCCGCCTTCGCCAAACACCTGACACTGCAACTCGTTGCCATTCACCCGCAAAGCATCATTGGCCTTATCGCCGACATTGGCATGAACCTCGTCGGAACTCTTCACATAGGTCCCTATCCCTCCATTCCAGATCAGATCCACAGGCATTTTCAGCAAAACAGTAATCAACTCTGTCGGGGTCAACTGATCAGCTTGCACCCCGAGACACTCTTTCATGGGTTTAGAGATAGCAATGGACTTTGCAGATCGGGAGAAAACACCACCGCCCTCAGAAATGAGGGATTTGTCATAGTGCTCCCACGTCACGCCGGGCGTATTGAACATACGTTTCCGCTCTTTAAAACTCTTCGCAGCATCCGGTTTCGGATCAATAAAAATATGCAGATGATTAAATGCCGCAACTAGCCGAATATGTTCAGACATCAACATGCCGTTACCAAACACATCACCGGCCATATCACCAATGCCCACTACGGTAAAATCCTGCGTCTGTACATCAATGCCTTTTTCCTTGAAGTGTCGCTGCACTGACACCCAGGCACCCCGTGCAGTGATTCCCATCCCTTTGTGGTCATACCCCTGGCTGCCACCAGACGCAAAAGCATCGCCCAGCCAGTGGTTGTAGTCTTTAGAAATCGCATTGGCGATATCCGAAAATGTCGCGGTGCCTTTATCCGCCGCCACTACCAGATACGGATCATCACCATCGCGCCGGACGACGTTTTCCGGGACAACGATATTACCGTCCTCAATATTATCCGTGATATCCAACAGGCCCTTGATGAAGATCTTATAACAGGCAATACCTTCAGCCAGATAAGCTTCTCTTCCGCCACTTTTCGGCAACTTTTTAGCAACAAAGCCACCTTTCGCACCACTGGGAACAATGACGGCATTTTTAACCTGCTGAGCCTTCACCAAACCCAGCACTTCCGTTCGATAATCCTGCAAACGGTCTGACCAGCGCAATCCGCCCCGCGCCACTGCGCCCCCACGCAAATGCACCCCTTCCATTCGAGGTGAATAGACGAAGATTTCGTACATCGGTCGAGGCTCTGGAATATTAGCGATAGTCCTGGGATTGAATTTGAATGAGATATAAGTTTTTGACTCACCATCGGCATCGGTTTGAAAGAAATTAGTTCTCAAGGTACCTTGAATAAACTCCAGATAGCGACGAATAATGCGGTCTTCACTCAAATTCTCAACACGCTCAAGACTGTTGATGATTTTCTGGGTTAAGCGACCGATACGCGTGTTATCTTTGTCCTGTTTTTGATTAACCCGGGGATCAAAGGTCGATTTGAACAGAGCCACCAAATTGCGCGTAATATCCAGGTGATGAGATAGCGTATTGGCGATATAACTCTGACTGAAATTAAACATCGTCTGCTTCATATAAGAGGCGTAAGCTCGCAGCATCGCCACTTCACGCCAATTCAGTCGAGCGCCCAACACCAGGCGATTGAAAGCGTCGCTATCGTTTTTTTTGTACCAGGTTGCAGCGAATGCATCCTGAAAGTTATGTCTCGCAGCATGGACATCCACTTCAGCGTTCAAGTCAAAACGCAAACCGAAGTCCTGCATCCAGACCCGTCGCCCATCTTTGGATTGTATTTTGTAGGGGTGCTCACCAACAACCCGCAGCCCCAGATTTTCAAGCACCGGAATAGCATCTGACAGCTCAAGCGGATTATCCATGTGAAATACTTTAAAACGCATATCACGCTTTTCAGACCCAAAAGGCTGATAAAAGCTCATCGCCAGAGTGTTATTCTCATCAAGCTCGGTAATCGTATCCAAATCCTGAACCGCTGCCCGCGCCTCAAAGGTCTCTTTGTAACTGGATGAAAAGGCATCACCATAGTTAGAAAACAGTCGTGCACCCGTTTCCTCACCGTGAAACTCGCACAGTGATTGATACAACCGCTCATTCCAGGAACGTGTAATATCGACAATTTGACGCTCCAGGCGCCTTACATCGATATCAAGACTTTTATCGGGATCAACCTTAAAAACGATGTGCGATCGGGCCAGAACTGAAGCCGAGAAATAGGTCGTAAATTCGTGCTCTTCTGCATGGATAGCTTCGCCGATGAGATTTTGAATTTTGACACGGATAAGAGTACTAAATTCGTCCCTTGGAACATAAACAATGCAATTGACAAACTTACCGTAAGGATCGCGTCGAACGAATAATTTAACCTTGTGACGCTCTTTAATTCTGGCTACGCCCATCACGGTATCAAACAATTCAGACTCATTGCTTTGGAACAGTTCATCACGGGGGAAAGTATCCAGAATTTGTCGTAGAGCTTTACCGTCGTGAGAGTTCAGATCTAATTCAGATCGATTCAGCACATTGGAAATCTTCTGCTTAATCAATGGAATGTTAGTCGGTGACGAGGTATACACTGGCGAGGTGTACAAGCCAATAAAACGGCTCTCACCACACACCTCACCATCGTCATTAAACTTTTTCACCACGACATAATCTGAATATGAGTGCCGATGAACTCTTGAGCGCACCGATGATTTGGTAAAAGAAATGATGTCTGTACTGGAGTGAAACTGCGTCATACCTGGATTGAAGTCAGACAGTTTGACATTATCAGGCTTGCTACCGTGCATTCGAAACAGCCCTAACCGGGAATCTGTTTTTTCATTGAGAGCACGATTCTTACCGCTGCCTGAGAATTCGTATTCAACATACCCCAGCAGAGTAAAGTGGGCATCCGCCATCCACGCCAAAAAAGCATCAGCCTCTTTGGCGTTCGACTTCATATCACCGGAGCCGACATAGCTGAGATTAGTTCTCGAACGAGCGATTTGATCCAGTAAAGGTTGATAGTCCGACACCACCACTTCAACGTCGCGAAGCACTGAGCGAAGACTGTCGGCTAAGGCCTGCATAGCCGACTCATTGGTATGTAAATTGATCTCAAGATAGATCATCGCATCGTGATGGTATTCACGATTTTTTGACTGTGCTCTCGTATCCCCTTTTGCGATCAGATCGAGCAGTTTCCCATGCTTATCCCGGCAAACACTGACGACTGTGCTGCTGATCGCGTGTAAAGCAATATTTCTTCGGTTAACTTCTATCCGAACCGAATCGACCAAAAAAGGCATATCCCTCTGCAGTACCGAGACCACTGTGTGACCACACAACCACCCATCTTCCTCAAGCCCTGGGTTGAACACTCTGACCTTAGCGCCGTCTTGCGGGCCTTGTTGTATAAAATTCCACCACCCTAAAGTACTGCCAAAGACATCACTTAAAGACTTACCCTGGAGCTCTTCCAGGTCAGCTTGCTGATAATAGATTTCGGCAAACGCCTTCAGCTTGTCCGCCTGAGCGCTGGCTAATTTTTCATCAATACAGTCTGATAGCTGATTCAGAAATACATCTTTTGAATCCGCGACTACCGAGCTAATACCCACTGTGAACCCCTTATTTTTCTGCAAAATCACCATGAGCCTCTGCTCAAACTTAGGTGTCAAAAGCCTTCCCATAGCATAGACCATGGGCTTATCCCTCACAGGAAACAGCCAAACATCAGCCATTCTCTGGCTGACGCCTGAATAAACACTCAAAAGTGGAACCGATGCGGTCGTCTGTGGTCTACTCACACTAAGACGATGGAAGCACTTGATACACTCTTCTCAAACAGTAGAATTCCATACAAATTCAGTGACTTACTTATCAGCGTTTACCTTGTCAGAAACGCTCGGGGGATCACCACAACACCATGAATACCCAGTCTCCGCTTAATGCATTAAAACAGTGGCTGCAGTCTCAAATCATTGGTCAGAGCCACCTTGTCGACAGTTTGTTAATCGCCATTTTGGCGGATGGTCACCTTCTGGTTGAAGGCGCTCCGGGTCTTGCCAAAACGAAAGCCATTAAAACCCTTTCCGACGGTATAGAAGCCGATTTCCATCGAATCCAATTTACTCCGGATTTACTTCCGTCTGATGTCACCGGCACGGACATTTACCGTCCAGAGAATGGCAGTTTTGAATTTCAGGCAGGCCCTATTTTTCATAATCTGGTACTGGCTGACGAAATTAACCGGGCACCGGCAAAGGTCCAGTCGGCATTGCTGGAGGCCATGGCCGAGCGTCAGATCAGTGTGGGGCGCAGCACCTACCCGCTGCCTGACCTGTTTCTCGTCATGGCGACCCAGAACCCCATCGAGCAGGAAGGCACCTACCCGCTGCCCGAAGCTCAGCTGGACCGCTTCCTAATGCACGTCAATGTCTATTACCCCAAAGCCGACGATGAGCGGAATATTCTGCGTCTGGCCAGAAACGAGGCGGCTGACGCACCGGTGCCACAGCCGCCGACACTGACTCAAGCGGACCTGTTCCGCATGCGCCAGGAAGTTCTCGATATGCACATGGCCGAAGCGGTAGAGGATTACATCGTCAATCTGACCATCGCCAGCCGCTGGCCCGACACCTACAGCAAGGATCTGGCTAAATGGATAGAGTTTGGCGTCAGTCCACGGGGAACGATTGCGCTTGATCGCTGCGCGCGAGCAAGAGCTTGGCTGAATGGCAAAGATTTTGTCAGCCCCGATGATGTGCAGGCTGTCCTGCCAGACGTATTCCGTCACCGCCTTCTGCTCAGTTTCGAAGCCGAAGCCTCAGGTATCAATGCTGAGCAGGTGATCAAAGAGTTGATTCAGAGAGTGCCCGTAGCCTGATGAAGCAGATGGATTTCCGTCAACCCGCTGAAGGCGCCTACGTCAGTCTGGAAGATTTACTCGGGCTGCGCTTTGCGTCCCGGGAGCTGCAAATCAAGCCCCGCAAGCAAAGCCACTCCCAGATGAGCGGTGGTGTTCGCACACGATTTCGCGGACGCGGGATGGAATTTGAAGAAGTGCGACACTATCAGGCCGGCGACGATATCCGCAGTATCGATTGGCGGGTTACGGCGCGCACTCAAGTACCACACACCAAACTCTTCCGTGAAGAACGTGAACGCCCTGTCATTCTTATGCTGGATCAGCGAGCATCCATGTTTTTTGGCGGTCAATTCTGTTTTAAATCTGTGGTGGCAGCCCATGCCGCAGCTCTGATGGGATGGGCGGCTCTGGACAACAATGATCGGATTGGTGCTCTGGTGTTTAACGACCAGGAAGAGCGCGACATTCGGCCTAAACGCAGTCGCCATACCCTGTTGAGTGTGCTGCAGGCAACGCAGGAGTATAACCTGCGACTGAATTCACCTGTCCCACCGGCCAACGCTATCCCTCTGGCACAGCGTCTGAGTGATTTGCGCCGCATCGCCAAACCCGGCAGTGCGATTATGATCATCAGTGATTTTCACGACATTGATGAAGCCTGCGACGAACAGCTCTACAAGCTTGCCCGCCACGGTGATGTATCGCTGTTGAATGTCTCGGATCCGCTGGAAGTGCATCTGCCTGATGATTTGCGCCTGACCGTCACAGATGGACAACGTCGGCGAACCATCGACACCAGCAATCGGTCATTCAACCAATCATTCGAGCAGAAATTCAGCAGTCATCTTGAACATCTGCAAACTCTGGCCGGGCAATTGGCATTGCCCCTGCTGAATATCAGCACGGATCAAGCTCCGCTGTTACAACTGCAAACACTTTTCGGAAAACAAGCATGCCGACGTTAACTCCTCCATCATCGGCGCCAGTCCAATCTCAGCCCGATCCACTGGCGGGCTTACGGGATATCCACACGCCAGCCGAAATCTCCAGTTTTCCCATCGCCCCCGGTTGGTGGATTTTGGCTGCCCTGGTTCTGGCCAGTTTGATTGTCGGATGGCTAATCCTGCAACGAAAACGGCAGCAACAGTTATACCGTAAGGAGGCCTTGGCACTGCTTGAACAAGCCGTTGACAACAGCTCAAACGATGATTCACAGCGACTGCAGAACATCAATAACCTGCTGAAACGAGTCGCATTGGCCGCCTATCCCAGTGCCTCCGTAGCCAGTATTCACGGCCAGGAATGGTCAGATTTTTTGCTGCGGTCAGCTCCGAACGTGCCACAACCTTCAGAGCTTCCCGATATCCTTAGCTCCGGCTTGTATGCATCCCCTTCGCAACAATCACAACATGCGGATACGTTCTACCAATACGCCAGAAACTGGATCAAACAGCATGTGAAAGCCTCCAAACTTCCGCAACAAACGGAGGCCGCTCATGCTGCACCTTGAGTTCCCCTGGATTTTTGTCCTTCTGCCATTGCCTTGGCTGATCTACCGCTTCTGGCCTGCGGCCAAGCAGGAAGATGCCGCGTTGTTAGTGCCCTTCTTCGACCGCCTTCCAGGTACTGATGCCATCAAGGGGTCACATCGCTTTACTCAATGGTTTCGGCTTTTACTTCTCAGTCTGGTCTGGGTAGCGACTTTAACGGCTGCGGCTCGTCCAATGTGGATTGGCGATCCGGTGGCCCTACCCGCCAGCGGACGCGATCTGCTGCTGGGTGTTGATATTTCCGGCAGTATGGAAACGCCGGACATGGAATGGCAAGGTGAAAACTACGACCGTCTCAGTATCGTGAAAGCCGTGGTCGGCGACTTCGTGAAACGTCGTCAGAGCGACCGTCTCGGTCTGGTTCTCTTCGGCACACGTGCCTACCTGCAAGCTCCGCTGACCTTTGATCGCACCACCGTGAATCAACTGCTGCAGGAAGCTCAATTGGGGTTGGCAGGAGAAAAGACGGCCATTGGTGAGGCCATTGGACTTGGGGTGAAACGACTCCGTGACCGCCCCAGAGACAGTCGGGTGATGATTCTCCTGACCGATGGCGCGAACACGGCCGGACAGGTAACCCCGTTAAAAGCCGCTGAACTTGCTGAAAAAGCCGACGTCAAAATTTACACAATTGGCATCGGAGCGGATGAGATGGTCACTCCGGGTTTGTTTGGCAGCTCATTTGGATCTCGTAGAGTGAATCCTTCGGCGGATCTGGACGAAGCCACTCTCAAAGCCATTGCTCAACAAACAGGTGGACAATACTTCCGTGCTCGCTCCCCAGAAGACCTTCAGTTGATCTATCAACAACTGGACAAGCTGGAACCTATTGAGCAGGAAGCCGAGGTATTTCGCCCCACTCAATCCCTGTTTTATTGGGCACTCGGCGCAGCATTAGCACTGATTTCACTGATGTTTTTACAGCGATTGATACTGGATGCAATGAACAAAACCACCAACGCTCACAATCTGTCGAGCACACCCCGTCCTCAAGAGGAAAGCTCCCGTGGCTGACATGGATTTTGCCAACCTCCTGTCCCAATTTCATTGGCTGCGTCCCTTGTGGTTGCTGGGCATTCCCTGTGCGTTGGTAATCGGAGCCTACCTGATGCGTGGCCGGGCACAGAACAGCCAGTGGAGTAAATTTATTCATCCGGAACTGCTGCCACATCTGTTGCAAGGTAAAATCAGCAAACAACAGCGCTGGCCACTGGCCATGCTGACCCTTGGTCTGATCATAGCTAGCTTGGCGATGGCCGGCCCCAGCTGGGAAAAACTCCCCCAACCCATTCACTAAAAAGAGAGCGCTCTGGTCATCCTGTACGACATGTCGCCCTCAATGATGGCAGAAGACATCAAACCTTCACGTCTGGTTCGCTCACGATTGAAGTTGATCGACTTACTCAAACAAAGAGAAGAAGGACTAACCGCATTGATCGCCTATGCCGGAGAAGCGCATACGGTAACTCCTCTGACCGATGACACAGACACCATCAAAAGCCTGCTACCCTCACTGTCGCCAAATGTCATGCCTATGAGCGGCAGCAATACAGAAATGGCGCTTGATCAGGCTTTAAATCTCTTCAAGGACAGCGGGTTGGCACAGGGAGATATCCTGTTGGTCACTGACGGTGTCGCTATAGACGCACAACAATACATTCGCAGAAAGCTGCCCTTGGGCTTTCGTCTTTCTGTACTGGGTGTTGGCACCGAGGCCGGGGCTCCAATACCGGTTAACATCGGCGGCTTTGCCAAAGACCGCAATGGCGGCATTGTACTGGCCAAGCTCAATGAAGGAGAGCTGTCCGAGTTAGCCCACAAAAGTGACGGCGACTACCACACCCTGAGCAACGACGACAGCGATATCAAGGCTGTTATGCCCAAGGCTGATTTACTCGACAACCAAACCCGCGAGCTGCAACGTGACTTTGATACCTGGTTGGATCGTGGCGCCTGGCTGGCTTTGTTGCTAATACCTTTCGTGGCCTTCAGTTTCCGCCGCGGCTGGCTATTGATACTGCCATTCATCTTGATTATTCCGGAAAAGAGCTATGCCTTTGGCTGGAAAGACCTCTGGCAAACTCGTGATCAGCAAGCTCAGGAGCTGCTTCGTCAAGACAAGGCTGGCGAAGCAGCCGAGACTTTCGAGCGCCAGGACTGGAAGGCAACCGCACAATACCGAGCCAAACAGTACGAACAGGCCGCAGAATCGTTTGCCAATGCAGATACCGCTGAAGACCAATATAACGCTGGCAACGCTCTCGCCAAAGCCGGAAAATTGGAAGAAGCCATAGCCGCTTACGATAAAGCTTTGCAAAAACAACCTGAGTTTGAAGATGCACAAGTCAACAAAGCTCTGGTGGAAGAACTGCTACAACAACAACAGCAAAACTCTTCAGACAATCAGAACCAGGAAGATCAGAACAGCGATTCGCAAGGCTCTGACTCCAACAAGTCTGATTCGAACAATTCCGATTCAGAAAGCGACAGTTCTCAAAATAGTGACTCACAGAACAGCGATTCGGAGAGCAATCAGAACTCTGACAACCAAAAATCTGAGGGCGATCAACAGGAATCTCCCAACGGTGATTCAGAAAACAATCAGCAAAGCGGTGACTCTCAGGACAGCGACAAGCAGAATCAATCCGGCGACCCTCAGCCCAATGACTCTGACGAAGAAGATAATGAGCGCACAGGAGAAAGCCCTACTCCGCCGGACCATGAAGACTCTGATGGCGAACAGCAGTCACAGGAACAGCAAGCAGCAGGCGGCCAATCAGAAGAGTCCTCCGCGGGAAATAAATCAGAGCAGCAGATGCAAGCCGTGGAAGATAGCGATCTTAGCGACGAAGAAAAGCAGGCCATGGAGCAGTGGCTGCGCAAAATCCCCGATGATCCCAGCGGCTTAATGCGCAAGAAGTTTGAATATCAATATCGCCAGCGTCGTTTGCAAAATCAGCAAGACAGATCGTTACCCGGTGGCCCCTCAGAGCAACGCTGGTGACATATACTCGTCATAGATTGCACACAGACACGCGCTCTTACATTAGCTAACATTAACGTTACCCGACATGACACAGACCATGAATACGTATCGCAGTCACACATTTAGACACACTCTGTCAGCCTTTCTGGTATTGGCTCTGTCTCTCTTCGCAACGACCTTTGCCCTTACCTTTTCTTCTACGGCAAAGGCACAAGGCCAACTCACAGCTACTGTTGACCGAAATCAAATCAGCCTTGAAGAAACCCTCAAGCTGAGCGTCAAGTACAGTGAGCAGGTGATGTTTGATGAACCGGATTTCTCAGACCTGAAACGAAACTTTGACGTGCTTGGCAGTCATCGCAGCAATCAGTACCGCAGCATTAATGGCAAGGTCGAATCCTGGACCAAGTGGACGCTGACTCTGGCTCCCAAGCGTAAGGGAAAGCTACTGATTCCCTCTTTAAAATTTGAAGACAGTTTCAGTGATGCCATCGAGATCACCGTGGCCGAAAGCGCCCCAACAGCATCCTCAGGAGACAAGCCGGTGTATCTGGAAGCCGAGCTGGATAAGCAGCAGGGTTATGTACAGGAACAATTTCTCTACACGATCCGGCTTTTCACCTCTGTGGATCTGAACGGTCTGGATCGCGGTGAACTGAAAATCAAAAATGCTCTGGTCAAACCTGTCGCCGAGAATCAGTACCAGCGCACGATCAACGGCATTCCTTACGGCGTGGTTGAAACCACCTACGCTGTTTTTCCACAGCAAAGTGGTTCACTGGAAATTCCATCTACGTTATGGACAGTTGCCATACAAAATACTCGCGGGTATTCCTACGATCCCTTTTTACGTCAAGGTGGGCAACAACTGCGTCTGAGAACAAAACCAGCAAGCGTACAGATTGACTCAAAACCTGCCCGCTACCCGTCAGATCAATGGTTACCTGCCAAGAATCTGTCGATATCACAAAGCTGGAGTCAGCCACCGGAAGACTTCAAAATTGGTGAACCCATTACTCGCAGCATCACCATTCAGGCGAAGGGGTTGATGGCTTCACAACTCCCCCCACTGGAATTAAGTGATATTGGCGACGTTAAATACTACCCGGATCAACCTCAATCCGATGAAGCCATCGCCAGAGACGGTGTCACCACCACTAAAACCGAAAGCTACGCCATTGTGCCCAGCCGTGCAGGAAACATCACCCTGCCAGCCATTACGGTCCACTGGTGGGATACTCAAGCCAAACAGATCCGCGAAGCAACGCTGCCCGAGCAAACCATCGTCGTTGCAGCACCGACAAGCGATAAATCAAACAGTAATTTACCCGCCACCATACCTGACTCGACACAAACGCCTGACACCGACACTCAAGCCTCGGCAGGTGAAAGCCTCGGCGACGGCTCGCTTTCAGGCATGCTAGACCAGGCACGGTCGACTCGAGGCATCTGGTTTTATATTGCCATACTATTGATCGTGACCAATTTAATCACGCTGATACAGTGGCTTCGGGCTCGCAGAAAAAAAACCGCCCCCGCTTCTCCAACACAGAAGACCCGGAGCGACCAGCCCAGTGAAAAACAAGCGTACAAAAGCCTGAAAAGCACCTTGCAGCGACAACCCCAACAACAAGACATACAGGCCATTCGCTCTGCGCTGATTATCTGGGCTCGTATTTATCAAAATGATTCAGAACTGGCCTCGTTACAGCAGATATCGGAAACTCTGCCCCCTCTGGCAGAATATATTGGCCAGATTGAAGCGGGAATTTATGGTCAGAAGACGGCGACACTGGACACAGAAGGCTTCCAGCAAGCCCTAATCGACCTGCGGAGGAATGGCCATACGCCTTCTTCCGTAGAATCCAAGTCCAACCTACCTCCGCTATACTCATGAGGCCTGATAGGCATTGGCCGACAATCTTATAACCTTTGAACTGACAATCTTATAACTATTGAACTGAAAATAAAGAGTAGACATCAACTCAAGAGTTTCTATAGTTAGCGGTGAATATCAGTTAGCGGTGAACATCAGTTAGCGGTAAACATCAGTTAACCGTGGCATTTAAGTCAACGTGTTCATCCGATGTGTTCAACCGGTTTAAGGAAGTCAAACAACAAACAGCGGGGATGCTATGAGTTCGTTCAATGTGTGGTTTAAGAAATATCTGCTCTTTTGTGGCGCTGGCATTAACGCACTCTTTATCGCACTGCTGATTTTTAAACCCAGCTGGCTATGGAAAGGACAGGACATACTGTTTTCCAAGCTGGCACCCGATATGGGTCACTCTCAACCCCTAGTCGATGAAGCTACGATAAAAGACGAACTAGCCGCCAATTTCCCCCCATGGTCTCCACTCGAATCCCCTACTGCCAGCCTGTCCAACAGAGTGATCAGCTCCGATCAGTTTCCTTCGTTACAAGCCGCCGCTGATACACTCAAGGATGGCGACATTCTGCGAATCAGTTCTGGGGTCTACCCTCAGGCTTTTATCCTTAAAGCCAGTAATGTTGTCGTCGAGGGCATTGGACACGTAGTGCTTGATGGCAAGTCCGCAGGCGGAAAGGCAGCGATCGTAAATAAAGGGGACTTCAATCAAATACGGAACATTGAATGCCGGAACATCAAAGTTTCTGCCGGTAACGGTGCCTGCGTGAGACACGAGGGATCTAACCTCAAACTGGTTCATGTGTATTTTCACAATAGTCAGCAAGGCATCTTAACGGTTAACAAACCGGGCTTGGTAGAGATAGAGGACAGTCGCTTTGAATATCTTGGACATCGCGGACAAGCACACGGCGTTTATGTGAATGGCGGTCAGCTGCGAATCCGGAACAGTTTGATGCTCGCCGCCAAAAGTGAAGGCCACGAGGTAAAATCCCGTGCTGCGATGACACTCATTGAAAATAGCGTCATCGCTTCTTTATCCACCAAGGATAGCCGACTGGTCGATGTCCCTAATGGTGGCGTACTGGTTATTTCTCGTTCTGTACTGCAACAGGGCCCCCGCTCGTCGAATCAGGATGTGATTGGCTACGGTCTCGAAGGGCTGAAACACACCGAAAACAAAGTCACTATGAGCGAAAACATCTTCCTGCTGGAACGTCAGGGCGTCAACAATCTGTTCCACACCAGAAACTCGGATGCCGAAGTCATCACAGACAAAAATGTCATCATTGCCCAGCGGGACCCGGAACTCTCAGGTATGAATCTCTATTTTGAGTCTCGGAAAAAAGCCGGACTTGAAGACTTTCCGATCCTGCCAAAAATCAAAGACTAACCAATAAACTTTTCAGTTAACCTCCTTCCTCATGATCGTCACATAAATATACTATTCGCTTTTGCCTCTTCACCCTATTTCCGCTGTCATTTTAGCCGATAAGCACTATTAAGAAATTTTGGCGCCGTTATCATCACCAAAAACCAATTTACCCGCACACGAATGATGTATTTGGCACATCCCTTTGATTTTTTAGATATAATTAGCACTCGCAGATATAACTAATCAGAGTTAAAAATCAGCAGATCAAAACCATTCATATTCAGGCAGAGGCTTTGGCCCAGGTTGACTGATTAATGCTTAAAAAGCTCGTACGCTTACGTCAAGAACGTCGCAATCAAAAGACATTTGCTTTGCAACTTATCGCTAGGCTGGCATATCGTTCTCGCGCAGTGATAACTGGCCAATCCAATGCCGTTCTGCCACACGGGAGAGCTCTTCTCAACGCCTGCTCGATCGTATTGTTAACGGGTATACCCTTAGCACAAGCCAATGAAACTGAAGCGCGCAACATCGCCGAAGAAATGAACACCCTGGTCGTTGCATCAGACAAGAGTGATTCTTCAGTAGCATTAGCGGCAGATGATGATTCAGCAAACAACAAGAAACTCAACTCTGACAATCAAGGCGCAAGCCAAGCCGCACACAAGAGCACAAAGTCCGATACAGAGACTCCGGATCTGGACACCCCAGATTCTGACGCAACTCAAACCGTTGCCTTAGCGGAAGACGCCAACATTCCGAAAGCCAAAAGTGTCGATCTGGCTCAACCTATTTCCAAAGATGAGCTGAATGCGGTTGAGGAGCCGGCCGCCTCTCCCGAAGAGGCTTCGTCAGAAACTAGCGTGAACACCAGCCAAGAGGCCTCTGAGACAAATACCCAGAGTGACGCCGTTGACTCATCATCCTCTTCGGAATCTACAACCCAGGAAAGCTCAGAAGCTTCTGCAGAAACGGCTCAGGAACAGTCCACCGTCGATACCGAAACAGCTGAAGTCTCTTCTCAAGAAATCCCTTCTCCAGAAACCCCTTCTCAGGAATCCTCTCAAGAACAGGAGCCTGTAGCTCCCGCGATCATCGAACCCGACTCGCTGTTGATTCTCGGCACAAAGGTACCGCCCTCCACCTCCACCCGACTTGCCTGGTCCCCGGATCAATCGTTTGAAGGCCTATCACTACCGACACCCGTTTTGGTCGTCAACGGCGCTAAAAATGGGCCTACCTTATGCTTAACCGCCGCCGTACACGGCGACGAGCTCAACGGCATCGAGATTGTTCGCCGCGTGATGTACGGACTCGATCCCGAAGAACTGAATGGCGCCATCATTGGTGTACCGATTGTTAACTTGCAAGGTTTTCGCCGCAGCTCGCGCTACCTGGCTGATCGTCGCGACTTAAACCGCTACTTCCCAGGCAACCCGAGCGGCAGCTCAGCGTCACGGATCGCACACTCTTTCTTTAACCGAGTGATAAGCCACTGCGATGCTCTGGTCGACCTGCATACCGGATCATTTGACCGAATTAACCTGCCACAACTCAGAGCTGATTTGCGCAATAAAGAGATCGCCAAGCTGACTCACAATTTTGGCGCGACCGTGGTGCTGCACAGTACCGGCGCCGAAGGTACCTTGCGTCGTGCCGCCGCCGAAAGTGGTATTCCTGCAGTAACTCTCGAAGCCGGTGGCCCAATCCGTCTTGAAGAAGACAGTGTCAGCCATGGTGTCGCGGGAATTCAAACGCTGCTGAATAGCATGGGCATGATTAAAAAGTTCAGTTTCTGGGGCAAGCCCGAGCCGGTTTACTACGAGTCCAGCTGGATTCGGGTGAACTACGGTGGAATCCTATTCAGCAAAGTTGAACTGGGTAAAAAGATTAAAGCCGGTGATGTTCTGGGTACCGTTACTGATCCTATTACGAACGTACGGCATGAAATCACCTCCCCGCACGAAGGCCGGGTGATCGGTATGGCGCTCAATCAGGTGATGCTGCCGGGATTCGCTGCCTACCACATAGGTATTGCCGCGAAAGACGAAACCAAGGTCGTACCACCGGAAGAAGATGAACCGCAACAGCTTATTGACTCTGATTTATCCAAAGTAGACAACAAAGAGCAGGATAAGCCTAAAGAAAACCCACAAGAAGCGGTAACTACTGACAAGAAAGTCCAGGAAGAAGCTACACTCAGCGACTCGAAAAAAGCACCCGCTGGACCCAGTGTCGAATCTGAAGAATGAGTTTCACCTGAAGAGTGGTATCAGCCACTCTTCAGGTGCCGTTGAGCGAGCTTTGTTTATCGTGTTAAGTCTGACAGAATCAATCTAGTGCCGGTGTCGCGCGCTTGATAATGGCATCGCAATCAATGCCTTCCGGTAGCGTACCGTATACCCAACCCGAGTTCTGCTGACCCAGCCTGGAACGACAAAACGCATCAGCGACTAACTCATCGCCAAACTGCAACAGAGTCGAGGCTTGAATCGCCAAAGCCATTTTCTCCACAACCGTACGGGCACGGTACTCCATATTCTCCTGCCGTCCAAGCTCATTGACCAGATCCGTTATCGCCTGATCCATTTTCGGGTGCATACCTTTGGCTTTACTGATTTCTGAAATAAAGGCATCCAGCGACCCCGGACTTTTGGCCATGGCTCGCAGCATATCCAGACACTGAACATTGCCGCTGCCCTCCCAGATAGTATTAATTGGCGCTTCCCTATAAAGGCGGGGCATCATGCCATCCTCCATTACACCCATACCACCAATACACTCCATGGCTTCATAGGCATGCCCTGGCGTGCGCTTGCAAATCCAGTATTTACCCACTGCTGTGCCCATACGAACCAGTAGTTTCTCCTGTTCATCATGAGCGCTATTATCCAGCGCACGACCGATACGCATGGTCAGCGCCAAAGCAGCTTCCTGTTCAATAATCAGATCCGCCAACACATTTTGCATCAACGGCTGGTCAGTTAAGAGTTTGCCAAAAGCCGAACGCTGGGAGCAATGATGGGTGATCTGTGCCACCGCTTGACGCATACCCGCAGAGGATCCAATCATGCAGTCAAAACGCGTCATGGCGACCATTTCCAAAATTGTCGAGACGCCTCGCCCTTCTTCACCCACCATCCAGCCCATCGCACCACGCAATTCGGTTTCGCTGGAAGCGTTGGAAACGTTACCCATTTTGTTTTTCAACTTCTGGATCTGCAACGGATTCTTGGTGCCGTCTGGACGCCAGCGGGGAACCAGAAAACAGGAGACCCCGGGCTCAGTCTGAGCCAATACCAGAAACGCATCACTCATAGGTGCGGAGACAAAATATTTGTGCCCCACCAGCTCGTAGACTTCCCCCGGTCCGGTTGCTGACACGGGATACGCACGGGTGCTGTTGGTTCTGACATCAGACCCACCCTGCTTTTCCGTCATGGCCATACCGATGGTCAAACCCGCTTTATCGGCATCCTGCACATTTCGGGGATCGTATTCTGACGATAGAACCTTGGGCGCCCATAATTCGTACAAATCAGGCTGGTTTTTTAATGCCGGAATCGCGGCAGACGTCATGGTGATTGGACAACCGTGCCCTGCTTCGACCTGACTGATCATATAAAACTTGGCCGCTCTCACGACGTGTCCGGCAGGACGATCTTCGGTCCAGTGCAATGAGTGGATACCTTCTTTGATCGAAAGATTCATTAACTGGTGGTAGGCCGGATGAAACTTCACCTCATCTACACGAGCGCCATGCCGGTTATGAGTATGCAGTACCGGTTTGTTTTCATTGGCTTGATACCCCCACTCGATCACTTCCGCGGAGCCTGTAATAGCACCAAAGTGTTCCAGATCTTCTGTTGCCCATTCACCTCCCTGAGCAATCAAACTCTCCTGCAGGGCCACATCAGAGGTAAAGGCGTTGTAGTTTTCCAGAGCCGGGGGCTGATTTTCCACTTCGTGAGTTTCAGCCCAATAGCGAGTACTGGGGGTAAAATCGGCATGACTGGCCATAAACAACCTCATTAAAAAGTCTTTTCGCGATAAAATGAACCTACATTCACATCATTATAAAGTGAACCACGATTCACACTTATAGTCAACGAACCACCTACCCGTTAGAATAGAACCACCTACCCGTTAGAATAGAACATCGAGCCAAACCTCCAGAGAACGACAACGGAAATAACGGAGAGGACAGCTGCGAGAACATTAAACCCCGAACTGGAATGCTTATGGCCTATCGCCCAACTGAAAAAACCGAAGCCCGGCGTGCAGCACAGTATGACTTACTGCTTAAAACAGCCCTATCGCTGGTGGCTCGGGAAGGGTTTTTAGGCCTGACCATTAGCGCGGTGGCTAAAGAAGCGAATGTAGCAACGGGAACTCTGTATAAATATTTTGACTCGAAAGCCGCACTCTGTAACGCAGTATTCAAGCTAGCCACAGAAAAAGAAGTCGACAAGGTTCACCGTGCCGCTTTCCCCGATCCCCCGGAGACCGCCTGCAGGCAGCGGCTGATAAACGCCATGACCACGTTTGCTCAGAGAGCGATTCAGGCCAAACGCCTGGCCTACGCACTGATTGCTGAACCTGTTGACCCACAAGTGGATTCTGAACGCCTTGTCTACCGTCAGGCCTACGCGGATATTTACGCAGAGTTGATTAAAGAAGGGATAAAAGCAAAGGAATTCCCACAGCAAAACCCGGAAGTCAGCTCCGCGGCCTTGGTCGGCGTTATTGCCGAAACACTCATTGCACCGCTGGGACGAGATAAATGGCACCCGCTGAATGAACACGACGAGCAAGCACTTATCAATTCGATAAAGCAGTTTTGCTTACGAGCGGTGACCGGAATGCCGGCCTAGCAATGTCGTCTAGACGCAGCCAAGCCTATCTGACTACGACAAGATCCATTGAAACACAGCTGAGACTATCAACCGCACTTGTACTCCATATCAGAGCGATAGAGCTCCAGCTTTTCTCTGAGTTTTCGCTTTTTCGCGGCCTTAAGCCAGGTTCGTCGCTGAACGTCATACTTGGCCTTCGCATCGGCCAGCTTTTTCCTGGCCTTATCGCATCGCTGCTGTGATGTGTTATCCACCCGACTGAGCTTGGCTCGGGCTTTTGCCCGCTGAGCCTCTTCACGCTGACGATCTTCACTGCGTTTCTGGAACCAGCGTCGATTGTCCTCCAGCAGACGTTGTGTCTCGGCAGACGGCTGTTGTCGCGGTGGGCCTGTTAACTCAACAACTTGCCTTTCCTCTACACCACTGACCGCTTGATCGGAAAAATGTATCTGCCCGCTCTCATCTACCCAGCGATACGCCTTGTCCGACCAGACCATAGGCGATAATCCCGTCACCAGCAACAGAACACCCGCGGCCTTTAACCTCAACCATCGACGACTACACATACAATTACCACTCCTTGGTATGAATCCATGTTAAAGGTATCAAGAATAATGCGCATGGAATCGGACTCCAATGCCCCCAGCCCATCAAGGACTGATACAATGCGCCTCCATGAATAAATCGCATACCAAAGCATGAACACTGAGGCCGCACTGGCATTACTGCAAAACACCTATGGCTATGACGCGTTTCGAGGCCAACAGTCTCTGGCCATCGAGTCCGCCCTTAATGGCCAGGACAGCCTTGTCTTAATGCCAACCGGAGGCGGAAAGTCACTTTGCTTCCAGATTCCAGCCCAGTTGCGCGAAGGCACTGGCATTGTGATTTCGCCATTAATCGCACTGATGCAAGATCAGGTAACGGCTCTAAAAGAGCTCGGTATCAGCGCTGCTTACCTCAATTCAACACTGTCTCTGGAAGAACAAAAAAACGTCACCCGGCAATTTGCCGCGGGTGAACTGGAGATGCTCTACATAGCCCCTGAGCGCCTGCTGAAATCGAAAACCCTGGCATATCTATCCAGCCAGCCGATCTCGCTGATAGCCGTGGACGAAGCCCACTGTGTATCTCAATGGGGACACGATTTCCGTCAGGATTATCTCGGCCTCAGCGTTCTCAAGCAGCACTTCCCCCAGACTCCGCTAATGGCATTAACAGCCACAGCTGACCAGAGAACACAGCACGAAATTGAACACCGCCTGCAGCTGCAATCTCCTGTTAAGCTCAACGCCAGCTTCGATCGCCCCAACATTCGTTACCACGTCAGCGTCCGACAGGATGCCCGCAAGCAACTGATCAAGTTCCTGGCGCAACACAAGCAGGAAGCCGGCATCGTCTACTGCCTCTCCCGGAAAAAAGTCGAAAGTACTGCTGAATGGCTGGTGAGTCGCGGCGTCAATGCCCTGCCTTATCACGCGGGCTTGCCCTCCTCTTTGCGGGAGACTCACCAACAACGTTTTCTGAGAGAAGACGGTGTGGTCATGGTCGCGACGATTGCCTTTGGGATGGGTATCGACAAACCCGATGTACGCTTTGTCTTTCATATGGACCTGCCCAAAAGCCTGGAAGCCTACTATCAGGAAACAGGACGCGCGGGTCGCGACGGTGCTCCCTCCGAAGCGCACATGGTGTATGGATTACAGGATGTTGTGCGACTCAACCAAATGCTGACCGAATCTCAAATGAGTGAACAGCAAAAGCAGGTGGAACGGCATAAACTCAACGCTCTGCTCGGCTGGTGCGAAATCACACACTGTCGCCGCCAGGGGTTACTGAACTACTTTGAGGAAGAAGCGCCGACCTTTTGTGGCAACTGTGACATTTGCTTATCACCACCCAAGACTCTCGAAGCAACCATTGAGGCGCAGAAGTTTTTATCCACTGTGTACCGCACCGGACAACGTTTCGGCACCGCACATATTGTGGATGTTTTGCGCGGCCTGGATACCGAAAAAGTCAAACAACATGGTCACGATCAGCTAAGCACTTTTGGTATTGGCAGAGAATTAAGCGCGGGACACTGGCAATCCATTGCTCGACAACTCCTGGTTCAAGGTTATCTCAGCAACGACTTTGAACGTTTTGGTGCATTGACTCTGACTGAAAATAGCCGGGCACTCTTGCGCAGTGAAAAGACTTTCCATTACAGGGAACAGCTGGCAGAACCGCAGGAGCGTAAAAAAGCACCTCCACGTAATGGTGTTTCTGAATCGGATCGAGCTCTGTGGGATGCCTTGCGGGAATGCCGTAAGCAACTGGCGAATGAGCACGATCTGGCACCGTATATGATTTTTCACGATGCCACTTTAATGCAGATGATGGAAGAGCGGCCTCAGGACACCAATGCCATGAGCTTTATTCACGGCGTCGGTGCCAGCAAGCTGGAAAAGTACGGCGATGCGTTTCTGGAAGTGATTGAGCAATTTAACGATTGACAGCTTCTACGATAGTGCTGTCTTAGCGTTGACGACCTACAGGACCATCATCAAACAACAAAGCACTGCTGTTACGTTCGAATACCGGACCCCGCAACTTCCACTCGATTACGCCCCAGGTTTTTCGCCTTGAACAAGGCTTCGTCCGCCCGAGCGATCACACTTTCCTGAGTCTCGTTTTCTCTCAGCTCTGCTACACCCAGGGACAAAGTAACGGATAAGTCTCCGTCATCCACCTTCAACTGCTGATCTTCGGATATTTGACGAATCTTCTCCGCCACTAAGGCAGCCTGCTCCAGACTGCAATCTGGCAGTAAAATTAAATATTCTTCTCCGCCCCATCGACACAGCACATCTGCATCGCGAGTCAACTCCTTCATCATAATCGCTACAGCTCGAATCACCCTATCACCCATCGGGTGACCATAGGTATCGTTAACCCGTTTAAAGTGATCGATATCGGCCATGATCAGCGACATGGGTAAATGATGGCGTTTTGTCGTTTTGACCACTTGATGATACAAACGATCAAACACCTGGCGACTCACCAGACCGGTCAACTTGTCCGTCGAAGCCATCTCTTCCAGTCTTCGTTGATAGCGGTTAAGCGTTATCCAGGCAATAAACAGCACGACCGCTGAGATCATCAGTGATGCAATAATATTGTTAATCAAAGTCTTATAAATACGAAGATCGGCTGGATTCTCAGCCTGTCGGACTACCAAGATCCAATCAAACTCAGGAATCAAACGGGTACTCAGAAAGACCATTTGGCCTTCCCAATCCAAATGGAAGGATGCGCTTGGAGATGTCAGTATGCGGGTAGCAAAGGGCTCGGTTTCCGGGTTGTCTCTCAAGTTAGTCGCACCCGAAAAAGAGTCACCGTGCAGGGCCACATTGCCCTGCCGATCAACAAAATAGATTTCCCGATTATAGCGCCGCTGATAATCTTCAATCAGCTTCTTCACCATAACGGTGGACAATCCAACCCCGGTGGCGCCCAAAAGATCGCCCTGATAGTCATACATTTTGTAATTAATAAAAACGGTCACCGCATCCCGGATTGCGGTATCAGTATCCACATTTACTTCATAGGTGTTCAGATCCTGACGCAAACGAAAATACCAGGCATCCTGAGGATCATCGCGCGACAGTGTTTTAATGATGCCGCGCGGATGATAATACTTCAGCGAAGACTCGGACACAAAAAAGCTCGTCACGGTGTCGTAACGATCTTTTATTTCCTGTAAATAATGAGTCACCTTTTTCGGTGTTTTCTCACCGGAGATTACCCAATCTCTCAGAAAAGTATCATGTGCCATCAGGGAAGAGATAAACAGCGGCTTCAGTAGATCTCGCTGAATTTCAGAGTAAATATTATCGCTGGTAAGAGGAAGCGAGCTCTCTTCAATCTCTTTAGACAGGGATTCACGAGCCGCCCAGTAGCTCAGGACACTGGTACTAATGAATCCAATCAGCAGGATTACACTCAGACCAAGCATGATACGGGTTTTGCTGCTCAAGACGTACTCTCTTTATATTCTCAAACACTTATACATTCTTTCGAGGACAATACGCACTAAGCGTAGAAGCTCTGACGAGACTTCACCACCAGTTCACATTCACGGATGCGAACTGGTCTCCAATTACGAGGCAGAACTATCCCTGGGCATTGCTACCCCCGGCATTGCCTGTGCCAGGCTTGCGGCGCGGTGCTCTACGGCGACCAGGTGACGCAGGCTTGTGACCCCGAGCATTTTCACCGGAACGCTGACCATCACGATGCTCAGGCTTGGGCTTCTTCGGTTTTTTGGGCTTACGGGGACGAGTATCGAGACGGGACTCGGGCAATTTGTGCACAGGAGTGACACCGTCCAACTCACGTCTCTCCAAAAGCTGATTCGTCAATCGTTCAATCGCAGTCAGCAACTTGAATTCTTCAGCGGTGACCAGAGAAACCGCCTGCCCAACTGCCCCAGCACGCCCAGTGCGGCCAATACGGTGAACGTAATCTTCGGCGACATTCGGCAAGTCAAAGTTGACCACTTGTGGCAACTGGTCGATATCCAGACCACGCGCCGCGATATCCGTCGCCACGAGCACCCGAATGGACTTGTCTTTAAAGTCCGCCAGAGCGCGCGTTCGTGCTCCCTGACTCTTATTGCCATGAATGGCCGCTGCGGTTATGCCAGAGGCGTCTAGTTGTTTGGTAAGACGATTGGCGCCATGCTTGGTTTTGGTGAAAACCAGCACCTGCTCCCATTTATTTTCTTTAATCAAGCGAGTTAATACCGCTGACTTTTGATTTTTATCGACACCGTAAATCCACTGACTGACGCTCTCAGCCGTGGTATTCCGCTTGGCCACAGAGATCTCGACAGGATCATTAACCAGCCCTTTTGCCAGACCGCGAATTTCATCAGAGAATGTGGCTGAGAACATCAAGTTTTGACGCTGCTTGGGCAGCACTGCCAGAATCTTTTTGATGTCGTGGATGAATCCCATATCCAGCATGCGGTCGGCTTCGTCCAACACCAACACTTCCAACTGCTGAAAACGCACGGCATTTTGCTGATACAAATCCAGCAAGCGCCCCGGAGTCGCCACCAACACATCCACGCCTTTGCGCAGCCGCATCATTTGCGGATTAATTTTCACCCCTCCGAAGACCACTGTGGACGTCAGTGGGAGAAACTTGCCATAAGTGTCAACGCTTTCGGCCACCTGAGCCGCCAGCTCACGAGTTGGGGTTAACACCAACGCTCGCACTTGATTTCCCTTGGCTCGCTCGCCGCTGGACAACAACTCCAACAGGGGCAAGGTAAAGCCGGCCGTTTTACCCGTTCCGGTTTGTGCAGCAGCCATGACATCACGCCCTTCCAGTACTGCCGGAATGGCCTGTGCCTGGATCGGCGATGGGGTATCGTAACCCTCACCTTCTACTGCTTTTAAAATGGACGCTGACAAACCGAGGGAAGAAAAACTCATAGGGTGGGAAACTCATTAAAGACATCTAGGGGATGCAGCTATAAGGTAAAGCTGTCTATTGAACACTGTATTTTGGAAGATCAGGTTCCGCGAGGCAGGCTTTCTGGATTTTCGCCGCATCCGTCAAGCGGTGCAGCTTACAGTAAAGTGGCCCGAACCGCCATTGCTCAAGGATATTGCTCATGGCCGTGAACAATATCCGAAAGCTAACGACATCATGGCTTCCCTAAGTCAAATTCAGCCGTAAATGACTGCGAATCTCACGCTCAAACCCACTGAACACCTCTGCTTTCTCTGCATAACTGGGCCACTGAGAGACAACCTCCGTTACCTGAGCAATAATTTGCTTTGCCTGTTGACGGAAGTTACCGATCAGGGAAGCTATCGCCCTCAGATCATCGTGCTCAAACCCGTCTCGCTTACCGTTCAGCGACAACTGATGACTATTGACCCACGGTGAGTCAGCTTTATAGCTGTAAGCGATGTCAAAAGCCGGTGCCAAACGCCAGCTAGCCTGTGGTGAAGCCAAAATAAAGCCAAAGTTTTTGCTGTGATCATCGTGATTGCGTGCCACTACGTTAAACACCATACGCCGGAAGATCTCGACAGCATCTTCTCTGGGCAACTTTAATCGCCGGGCCAGCGTCAACATTTCCTCATAGCTGTAAGTGCCCGGACGTTTGTAATCCGCGTGATCCATGGCGCACAACGAAGAATAGTGAAGCTTGTGGTTACCCTCACGATCAAAGCGTCGGGTCATAAAATGGGCACGATCTCCCTCCATTAACAGCTCAGACGGTGACATATTCAGCCCCGCATCCTTGGCCATCAGGTAATAGGCGAACTCCATCCGACCAAAGCCCTGAGGGTCGCCAAAGACTTCGCTGTCCATTTTATGCTCTTCAACACCATCGAATTTCAGTAGATAGTGCTCAAAGCCTGCTGGCGCTTCTAATTGACCGGAACGAATCTCGGTGCGATCCCGATTGATTGCAATCACCGCCTTGGGACGCGCACCACCTGCCGAAGTACCCACCTGCAAGATCGCCGACATACTGTCGGAATCCTGTTGCTGAAGAGCCGGGCTCAACGTCACATCGAGGTTCGCCCGCTCATCCAGAACTGCTTGAGCCATTGCGACCAGAGAAGACAATTCCAGAGAAGTTTTTGGAGAATCCTGACCGCCCCGAATCGCTGGAGCATATTCTAAAGCGCCCATCCCACGACGACCGCTGTACAACAGACGCTCCAGCGGTGAAAAGCTCTCGCTACTGCGTCCATTACGCGCCAACCAGGCATTAATCACCGCATTGCCGAAATCATCCGGCAAGGTATCGGCAAATACCGCCGGCAGACCTTTATAGGTATCCCGATTCAATCCCGGGAACTGAAACTTCCCCTTGGCCAGAGGCATTCTGATCGGGGCGATTTCCACCCCCTGCGCCAACCATTCAGGGGAGTACTCAAATAAAGCAGTCTGGGTGTCCGGATCAAAAACCAGTGCCCCTACCTGCTGCTGCCATAAACGCACTTCCGCAAGGTTTTGCATTACCAATCCAGCTCCCGCTCGCCGCTATCCGGGCCCACGTCTTTATCATCCTCTGTCGGGCGCGCGCGCTGACGATGTTTTCCTTTTAACTTAAGAAGCTCCATGGGACTAAACCCTACCTCTGGTACAAACTGCTCAACCAACTCCAGAGCGTCCAACGCCCGCAAGACCGCGATAACATTGATAAATTTGCCATGACCGCGCGCCAGTTTTCCGTAGCTGACTCGGGAAAGCCCTACCGCATCCGCCACCTGTTGCTGAGTCAGGTTCTTTTCGAGCCGCATCTGCTCAATGCGCTCACCGATCTCAGCGGCTATGGCCTCATCAGTCATTGCCTGAAAACTCATTCTCAACCCTCTCGCCCTATAACACCACAATCAAGGATAAGATTTCTTATCATAAAGAGCAAAAAAGCCAATAAAGATAAGATTCCTAATCAAAGAATACACATCAAAACCCATTAGCGCCAAGATTTGTTATCAAAACTGTGTGATTTTGATGTTAATGTATGTTTTTCTTATCATTATAGACAGGTAATCAGAAGCTGGTGGGACGAACGGCCTTTTCTGTCAAAGAGTGAACCTCAGACCGAGTTAACTCTCGGGATTCTCCTGGCAACAAGGTCGAATCCAGCGGAAGATTTCCGATAGCCTCACGATGCAGCCCCACCACCTTGTTATTAAAGTGACCGAACATCCTTTTAATCTGATGGTAACGTCCTTCTTCCAGAACGACTTTGACCTCATAAGGATTGATGATGGTCAACTCAGCCGGACGAGTAGTCACATCCTCGAAAGAAAAATAGATTCCTCTCAAAAACGCCTCTGCGTATTCCTCGGTGACGGGTTTCTCGAGACAGACATGATAATATTTCGGCACTTTGGTTTCTGGCAGGGTTAACGCTCGGGACCAATGGCCATCATTCGTTAACAAGACCAACCCGGTCGTATTGAAGTCCAAACGTCCTACCAAATGTAAATCGCTATTGTCATCACCCGGCAGCAAATCGATGACGGTGGTATGGCGTTCGTCCTCTGTGGCACTGACCACGCCACGTGGCTTATGCAACATAATGTAACGGGGACGTGAAGACGAGAGCGGCTTATGGTCAAACTCCACG
Source organism: Pseudomaricurvus sp. (assembly GCF_965662505.1). Lineage (NCBI taxonomy): Bacteria > Pseudomonadati > Pseudomonadota > Gammaproteobacteria > Cellvibrionales > Cellvibrionaceae > Pseudomaricurvus > Pseudomaricurvus sp. The sequence continues at coordinate 27,535 of NZ_CBFIHX010000035.1, forward strand.
AGAGAAAATTTATCCAACACCTGATGGATGGATCGAGCAACTACACCGTCTACCGTGACCCGCCCCTGCGCCAGGATTAAACGAATATCGCCACGAGGAACACCAAGTTGATGGCTCAAGTAGCGGTCTAATCGGGTTCGGGAGGTAATCATAGCAAGACATAAACATCGGTGAATGGAGGCGAGTACTCAGGGCAACAGGCTACCACAGATCACAAAATTCAGAATCAGAAGTCCATTAAAAAAGGCGGTCACATTGACCGCCTAATCAGTATCGACAACGCTAGTACCCACAAGGTCAGCACCCACAGACCTAGCGCCATCGCCTATGAGTTCAATGGCGCTTCTGCCGTCCACTCCTGCGGAAAGTGGCGACGCCACGCAGAGCTGCTCAAACGCAAGGTAAACGATAGTGCCAGAGCCAGAATCAGTCCGACAAATATCATCCATGCGGTTTTGGGCCCCAACTGCAACTCAACAATCACCACATATTGCGCCAGCACCATCAACCAGTGCAGCAACACAGAAGTCACCATTAGCCATCGGGTATCTCCCGCACCACGTAAAACACCGCCGGCCACGAGGATAACCGCATCCGCCATGACATAACTCGCCATACCAATCATCATCCAGCTCGCCAGACGGCTGATGGCTTCCCCATCGGTTGCCGAGGTAATAAACACACCCACCAACGACTCACGGAATACCAAAAACAGAATGGCCAAAGTCCCGGAATAAGCCAAAGCCAACAAAAAACCAGAGCTGATAACCGCATTGAGCCTCTGATGATCCTGAGCTCCAATGCAACGCCCCACCAGACTAATCACGGCGATGTGCAAACCGACCATAGGCACAAATGACACCAGATCCCAGTTCAACACAATGGCAGCCGATGCCCCCGCCGCCACACCATAAGACTGAAACAGCAGGACAAACACATTGAAAGCCGCCACATTCAGGAACATTTCCATTCCGGAGGGAAACCCCAGTTTCCAATAGCGCTTAAACAAAACCCGATCATAAGCAAACGAGCTCGCAATCGAATACTCCTGAGCATTCCGACGGGTGCGATAAGACAACAGAAACAAAACCAGCACGACAAAGTTACTCAGAATCGTTCCCCATGCTGCACCTGCGATCCCCATTTCAGGTAAGCCAAAGGCCCCAAAGATCAACCCGTAAGAGAGAGGGACATTCAGCAACACCCCAAGAACATCCACTATCATGACAACTCGGGTACGGCCGATACCTGCAAAAAAGGAAGAGAAGCAGGCTTTAAACATCGGCAAGAACCCGAAGGCCAGCAGAAGATAAAAGTATTGCTTCTCCAGCACCAATTGCACAGGATCGTGCCCTAGCTCATCGAAGCTGATATAAACGGCGTAGCCCATTAACCAAAGCAGCGGCGTACACACACCGGCGATCAACAATCCCTGACTGACAATCCTGGCACACAGATGCTTTTGACCGGCCCCCAAATACTGCGCGACCAGTGCATTGCCGTAAGACAGCAGACCAACCCACAGCGACATACACATAAAAGCGGCGACACCACCACCCAGTGTTGCTGCAACATGAGTCGGACCAATCAAAGACATAAAAAAGCGATCAGTAAAAATCATCGCTGCAAAAGCGCCCTGAGATATCACCATCGGTACTGCGATGGAAACGAGTAGTTTTAATGTCTGTTTATCCGTACGTATTAATGACCACATAGCTGTCACCATCATGCGGTTTTCGCATGATCCTTTTTTTATGCGCTTTTAAACGAGCGCTTTAGTTATTACTTAATATGGCGATTTGATCGATATCATCATCGTGCTCCATCGTCCCTCTCCTTTTTGACTGTTTGATTAACACATCAGATTCTTACCCGAACCTGAAATACGGACATAAAAAAACCCGGTAGATCAAAGACCTACCGGGTTTTTCAAAGAAACCAACCGGGAGGCCTTAACGCCTCCCAAATAGAAGAGACGCTACTAAATCACAATACGCACCAGCGAAAAACAGGGCATTACGCAATGTTTCGCTGTGGCGGCAGTCTTGTTCGCTGCTGCGATTTGTGGGGTCTCAATCTTGTTCATGGTCAGTTTCTTCAGTGTTTTTGAATGGCTTGAAAGTTTGAGCCCAGCTTCGGAGCTGGCTTCTCAAAAAAAGCGAACTGCAAGATTATAGGATACCGCCCGAAAGTCAACCAGTTTTCTGAAATGTAAACCAAACGCATACCAGAGCTAAACAGAGAGGCAAAAAAAATGTCAGCACCCGGCTGACATTTTTTCTCTTCAGACTATTGATTCACACTGTTGATCCATACCATGGATACAACAAAGGAATCCAGATAACAGATATTATTTAGTCAGATACTGAATTCCCTGATCCAACCCTTCCAATGTCAGCGGATACATTTTTCCATCCACCAACTTACGGGTCATATCAATCGTCTGCGTATGGTTCCAATACTTCTCCGGCGTTGGATTCAACCAAATAACCTTGTTAAAGGTTTCAGTTAAACGCTGCATCCACACATAGCCCGGCTCTTCATTCATATATTCCACACAACCATACTGGGTGCTGATCTCGTAAGGCGCCATAGAGGCATCCCCAATAAAGATCACTTTATAGTCACTGGCATAAGTATGAAGAAGATCGAATAGCTTAGTGGTATCCGTGGTGCGACGACGGTTATCTTTCCATAAATACTCATAAATGAAGTTATGGAAATAATAATATTCCATATGTTTGAACTCTGTTTTGCAGGCAGAGAACAACTCTTCACAAACGCGTACGTAGGGATCCATGGAACCACCCACGTCAAAAAACAGGAGAATTTTTACCGCATTGTGACGCTCGGGCACCATTTTAATGTCAAGAAAACCAGCATTGTTGGCCGTCGAACGAATCGTGTCATCCAAATCCAGCTCTTCAGCTGCACCGGTGCGAGCAAACTTGCGTAGTTTGCGTAACGCCACCTTGATGTTTCGCGTTCCCAGCTCAACATCATCAGCCAGGTTTTTAAACTCGCGCTTATCCCAAACCTTCGCTGCCGACTTATTTTTGCTCTCGCCGCCAACACGGATGCCTTCCGGGTTATAACCGCTGTTCCCAAACGGAGACGTACCACCAGTGCCAATCCACTTGTTCCCACCCTGATGACGCTTTTTTTGCTCTTCGAGGCGTTTGTTGAATTCTTCAATGAGCTTCTCAAGCCCACCCAAGGATTCGATCTTGGCCTTCTCTTCTTCAGACAGGCTTTTCATGAACTCGGCACGAGTCCACTCATCCGGAATCAAAGCCTCGACAATACCGTCGAGGTTTTCCAATCCCTTAAAGTAGGCCCCAAAGGCACGATCGAACTTGTCAAAGTGTTTCTCGTCTTTGATCAAACAGGTACGGGCCAGCAGATAAAACTCGTCTACACTACCAAACGCCAATTGCTTTTCCATTGCTTCTAACAGCACCAGCAGCTCTTTCAAAGAGACCGGAACTTCAGCCTTGCGCAGACCGTAGAAAAAATTGACTAGCATTGATTACTCCTTTTTAGCCTCTGTTTCGATGGAAAACACACCAAAACAGATCGGTGATCAGGCGTTTTTACGGCGAGTCATAAAGGCCAGACGTTCCAGCAAGTGCACATCCTGTTCGTTTTTCAGCAGAGCACCGTACAGTGGTGGAATCGCCTGACGAGTGTCGCCGCTCTGGAGCACCTCATCGGGAATATCATCGGCCATCAGCAGTTTCAACCAATCAACCAACTCTGAAGTGGAAGGCTTCTTTTTCAGTCCTGGAACCTGACGTACATCAAAGAAGATATCCAGG
>NZ_CBFIHX010000036.1:0-29865 GCF_965662505.1 Pseudomaricurvus sp.
GGAAGCACGTCTCCGGTTTTCAGTGCCTGACCATTCAGCCCGCCAAGACTTTCGCGAACGACGGTCGCGCTGCTGCCAAAAGAGGGCGATACCTTAAAACCACCGCTGACGGCAATGTAGGCGCGACAGCCGTTTTGACTGTAACCCAGTTCCAGAGTGTCACCGCTGTTTAGGGTATGGGTGCGCCAGCGCTCTATTTCCTTGCCGTTGAGGGTGACGGGCATCTCGCCGCCCGTGACCGCAACCCGGGTTGCGCATTCCGCCTGCATTTTAAAACCGCCAATACTCACCTCGATGGTGGTGGCGTTGCTGTAGACATCGGAATCTGTGGTGGTGTTGCCGCACAGACGGTTAGCCCAGTGAAACGCCAGAGGATCCAGCGGGCCGCCGTTGGTGAGACCGATTTGATGTTGCCCAAAGCGTCCTGCGTCTTGCAGCAGAGAAAGAATACCCGGATTTAAAATTTTCATGCTCATGACGGTTGCCCTCCAGCTTCCGGCAGCTCGCCGCCGAGGGATAAAAACTCTTCCCGACTGATGCTTTTAAAGCGCACGCGGTCACCGACCGAAACCGGCATGGAGGGTTCTGCGTTGGGATCAAACATGGGAGTGGGGCACAGGCCGATCAGGTTCCAGCCACCCGGTGAAACGGCTGGGTAGATTGCCGTCTGACGGTCGGCAATGGCGACAGCCCCCTTGGGGACTTTTTGGCGCGGTGTCGACAGTCGCGGTGCGGCAATGCGCTCATCCACCTGGCCGAGGTAGGCAAAACCCGGTGCAAAGCCAATGGCGTAAACCCGGTACTCGGTACTCTGATGCAGATCGATGACCTCTTGCACGCTCAATTGTGCGCGCTCGGCCAGTGCGGTCAGATCGGGGCCGGACTCTTCGGCGTAATACACCGGCAGCTCCACCAGATGACCTTCCGACTGTTCGGCGGAGGCGATGGATGCTGTCGCTTTGGCGATGGCCTGACGCACGTGGAGTTCATCGGTCAACAGTGGATTAAACAGCACCAGCAGCGACGCGTAGGAGGGCACCAGATCCACCAGCGAGTCGCCCATGAGTTCGGGCAAGCGCTGTGCGGTCTGTTGTACCTGAGCGGAAATCTCTGGACTGGTTTCGTCGCCGAAGTAAATGATCAGCGAGCTTTCGCCGGCGATCTGAATGTTCATGGGCGAATTAACTCCCGAATGGCTTCGATGGCTTGCACGCCTTCCAGGTTGTCACCGTGTACACAGAGGGTGTCGGCTTGCAGGCTCAGAGTCTGGCCGCTGACGGTGGTGATGGTGCCCTGTTCGTTCAGTTGTTTGACCTGAGCGAGCATCTTTTCTTTGTTGTGAACGGCGCCGGGCTGGGTGCGAGACAGCAACTTGCCATCGTCGTCGTAACAGCGGTCGGCAAAGGCTTCGAAAAACAATTCAATACCGCGCTCGGCGGCTTCCTGGCGATGCAGTTCCATTTGTGGTGTGGCCTGCAACATCAGACGAATGGGCAGGTGGAAGCTGGCGATGGCGTCCATAATCGCGTGGCGTACGTTGTCTTTCGCCATCATGTCGTTATAGAGCGCGCCGTGGGGTTTGACGTATTCGAGGCTCAACCCCAGGGATTGCGCCATGCCGCCCAGTGCCGATGTTTGATACATCACCATGGCTTTGATTTCGTCGGCGGAGCAGTTCATGGAGCGACGACCAAAGCCCACCAGATCCGGATAGGCGGGGTGAGCGCCTACGCGCACGCCATGTTCTTTGGCCAGTTCCAGGGTTTTGGTCATGATCAACGGGTCGCCGGCGTGAAAGCCACAGGCAATATTGGCCTGATCGATGTGTGGCATGACGGCTGCGTCCATGCCCATGGTCCAGGAGCCAAAGCTCTCGCCCAGATCGCAGTTCAGTAATAAAGGCATGATGAATCTCCTTTCGGGCGTGTTATAGAATGGCCAGACGGCTGTTTGGCAGGTCGGTCACGACCATACAGCCGGGGCTGTGAGTAATACAGAACGGCGGTTTGGCGGCCATAATGGCAGCCTGCGGGGTAACACCGCAGGCGGTAAAAACCGGGTACTCGCCGTCTTTGATGGTGACGGGATCGCCGTAGTCAGTCTGATTGATGTCGCGAATACCGATAGCCGCCGGGTCGCCAAAGTGCACCGGTGCGCCGTGTACCGAGGGGAAGCGCGAGCAGATCTGAATCATGCGAATGGCGTCGACGGGTTTGAACGGGCGCATGCTCACCACCATATTGCCGTGAAAGCGGCCGGCGGGGCGGCAGGCAATGTTGGTGTCGTACATGGGGACGTTCTTGCCTTCGCTGAGGTTGCGAATTTCCAGGCCATCGGACAACAGGGCCTCTTCAAACGAGAAGGAGCAGCCGATCAGAAAAGTCACCAGATCCTGATTCCAGATGTCGCTGATGTCGTTGACTTCGCCGGTCAGCTCACCGTCTTTCCACAGGCGGTAGCTGGGGACGTCGGTGCGAATATCAAAATCAGCCCCGATGCCCTCGATATGGGTATCACCGGGGTTGGCGGCCATGCCGACAATGGGGCAGGGCTTTGGGTTCAGCTGGCAGAATTGCAGGAACTCAGCAGCCCAGTCTTTCGGCAGGATGGCGACATTGGCCTGTACGAAGCCTTCGCAATAGCCCGACGTGTTGCCGGTGTGCTCGCCGGAGCGGATTTTGGCGCGCATTTCGCCAGGCGTCACTGGGGTTGAAGTGAGAGTGGCAGACATAAGCCTTCCTTACATACTGAGAGTAAATCGCTGACGGATAGCCAATCGCTGAATTGGGTTTATGAGCCATTCTCTGCGGCTTGCCTGCGAGTGTCCAATTCAGGTTTTCTGAGCTTTTGATAATAACTTTTTATCAGTGTTGGTGATAAGTGGTGAAAATTCCAGAATTTTTGTTTGAAAGTACAGAAAATAGACCTGGTTCGGGGGTTTTATTTATCAATGGTTTGATAGACTGAATCGCATTGGCGGTTTTTAGTGTTAGTGGTTTTTAAGCGGTAGCGATGATTAAGGAGTTGAGCGTGGTTCCGGCAGCGGTTGTTCATTTGTATGAAGCGCACATTAAAGCGCAGTTCCTTCAAGTCAGTCAGTTACTGGAGGCTCAGTCATTCGACGGTCTGTTGATTGCCGCCGGCAGTGTGCTGCACCCTTTTCGGGACGATGTGGATTATCCGTTCAAGGTGAATCCCTACTTTAAAGCCTGGTTGCCACTGCTGGATCGGCCGGGTTGCTACGTCTGGCTGGTACCGGGGGAGGCAAAGCCGGTGCTGTTTTTCCATCAGCCCCAGGATATCTGGCATCAGGTGAATGCTCTGGATGATGAGGCGGTTCAGCGAGCCTTTCAGGTGGAGGTGATCGCCTCTGCCAGTGAGCTGCCGGGGATTCTGTCGAAGACCGGGGCTGCAAGGATCGCCTATATCGGTGAGACGGGGGATTGTCCGAGTTCTAAGGCTGAACACAACCCTCAGGTTCTGCTGGCAGCGCTGGATTACCAGCGGGCCTATAAAAGTGATTACGAAGTCGCGTGTATGAGGCTCGCCAGCGAAAAAGCGGTGCCCGCGCATCGCGCCGCCGAACGGTGTTTTCGTGACGGAGGTTCCGAATACGATATCCACATGGCGTATCTGCAAGCCGCTGGTCATCTGGAAGAAGAGCTGCCTTACGGCAACATCATTGCGTTGAACGATCACGGCGCGGTGCTGCATTACACCCAAAAGCTGCGTCAGCCGCCGGCACAGTCGCGTTCATTTTTGATCGATGCAGGTGCCAGTGTGGCCGGCTACGTGGCGGATATCAGCCGAACCTATGCTGCCGCGGATGGTGTGTTTGCCGAACTGGTCGACGCCATGGATCAATTGCAGCAAGCGGTGATTGCCCGCATTCAGCCGGGCGAGGCTTATCTGGAACTGCATCGCTGGACGCATGTTCAGTTGGCGGAGGTCCTGAAGCAGTTTGACTTGATTCACTGTTCGCCGGAGCAGGCGGTGGAGCAGCAGATTACCCAGGCGTTTTTTCCTCACGGTCTGGGGCATTTGCTTGGCTTGCAGGTGCATGATCGTGGTGGCTGGATGCAGTCCCCGGACGGCCGGGAAGTGTCGCCACCGTCTGAACATCCCTATCTGCGTCTGACACGTCCGATTGAGGTGGGACAGGTTTTCACCATTGAGCCGGGGCTCTATTTTATTCCTTCTATATTAGAGTCTGTGAACAAAGGAATTGCAGGCAAGCTGGTGAACTGGTCAGTTGTGGAGACGCTGAGGCCGTATGGAGGTATTCGCATTGAGGATAATATCCATGTGTCCGCCGATGGCGTACAGAACCTGACCCGCGAAGCGGGTTTGTAGCGGGCCAGATTTCTGGTTTTAGCGGTTCTGGTGTTAGCTATTCCTGGGCTTTAATCGTTCCTCAATAAAGTCCAGCCGATCCTGGCCAAAATACATTTCACCGTTCATATACATAGTGGGCGCGCCAAAGGCTCCCAGTTCGACGGCCCGCCCGGTGTTCTCAATAAGCTGTTGTTTGACTTCGGGGTCCTGACTCAGAGCAAGCAGAGCATCGCTGTCAATGTCTGCTGCCTTCAGGCATTCGGCCACCGTCTCCAGGTCGCCCAGGTTTTTTTCCTGAGTCCACAGTGCGTTGTAAATGGTTTCCATGTAGTCCGCACTGATGCCAAGACGTTCAGCCGCAATGGCACCGCGCATCAGTTGCAGGGTATTGATGGGGAAAAACGGGTTAAAACGCATGGCCACCTGATAGCGTTTGGCAAAGCGGGGTAGATCCTGTTCCAGCATGTATTTGCCCTTGGCAGGAATCGCGACCGGAGAGGTATTACTGGTGGCTTTAAAAACGCCGCCCAGCAGCATGGGGATCGGGTTCACTTGCAGATCGTATTGCTGTTGCAGTTGTTGCAGTCGTTTGTAAGCCAGATACGCCGTAGGGCTGCCAAAGTCGAAGTAAAAATCCAGTGCTTGTGTCATGACTGTCTCCAGGTGTGTTACCAGCGCTCGGCCCATGGGCGTATATCCAGCTCAAAGGTCCAGGCATTGCGGGGTTGTTGATAAAGGTGCACGTAGTTGTCGGCGAGGTCGTCGGGCAGGACGATGCCGTCTTCCTGTTTCAGTTCTTTGGCCCGAGGTACGTTGTCTAAAATCCACTGGGTATCGACAGCGGCGTCGATGACCACGTGGGCGACGTGTATGTTTTTGGGGCCGAGCTCTCGGGCCATGCTTTGCGCCAGGGCCCGCAGGCCGTGCTTGGCACTGGCAAAGGCGGCAAATCCCGCCGAGCCGCGCACGCTGGCAGTGGCCCCGGTAAAAATAATGGATCCTTGTCCTCTGGGAGTCATATAGCGGGCCGCTTCCCTCCCCGTGAGAAAGCCGGAGAAGCAGGCCATTTCCCAGATCTTGAAAAACTTCTGGCTGCTGGTGTCGAGGATACTCATGGGTACATTGGCGCCGATATTGAACACCACCAGGTCGATAGCCCCGATGTTTGTTTCAATCTGCTTGAACAGGTCTTCTACCTGATCTTCCTTGCGCGCATCACAGGAGAAGGCATAAGCCTGATGGCCCTGTTGTCTCAGGTCGTCAATCAGAGGATTCAGTTTGTCACCGTTGCGGCGGGCGGCGCATACGGTGAGCCCCTCCTCGGCAAACTTGCGGGCAATGGCGCTGCCAATCGCGTCGCCGGCGCCAACAATGAGGGCGACTTTGGAGTTTTCTGAGGTATTTTCTGGAGTGATCTCTGGGGCGGCCATGATGGAGTCTCTCTGGGTGGACGTTGATCCGCTTAACTAGGTTCCATTTTGAAACTGACATTAGGTTCCAAAATGGAACCTGTCAAACTATACTGAGCAAAATGTCACTATTCGCTTTAAAAGTGGCGTGCATTAGCCGGAGGTGACCGATTGCGTTGGGAAGATATTGATCAGCAAGTGTGCTCCATTGCCAGAGCTCTCTCGATTGTGGGAGATCGCTGGACCCTATTGATCTTGCGGGATGCCTTTCTGGGAACTCGCCGTTTTGAAGGGTTTCGCCGCCAGCTGGGGGTGAGTCGTCATCGATTGAGTGAGCGTCTGAACAAGCTGGTGGACAGCGGGGTGCTGGAGAAAGTGCCTTATCAGCAGCGGCCCCCGCGCTACGAATATCGACTGACGGAAAAAGGGTTGGACTTGCATGGTGTGATTCTGACCCTGGGTGATTGGGGCAACCGCTGGTGCTCCGATGAGGCGGGTGCACCGGTGGAATACCTGCATCGCAGCTGTGGGCAGGTGGCGAAACCCGTGGTCACATGCAGTGAGTGCGGTGATCCGATGTCACCGAAAACGGTGATTCCTCAAATAGGGCCAGCCTTGCGGCACGCATTGGATTCCGGTGTCGGTATGTTTCCAGAGGCAGAATCAGATGATGATTTGAGTGAGAAGTTGCCACCGTTGCTGCTCAAATCGCTGGGTAAGTGATTGTCAGTCGGATGATGGTCTGAACACAGCAGTGCCCTGAGTGCTAAAAAGTGGCTCCCCGAGAAGATACAATTTCATTTCACTTAGAGAAACTGTGTCGTCAAAATGCAATTCTACTTCCCCGGTTAGGTACACAGACAGAGCCGCCAACAGTTGGCGGGCAATACCTTTGTCTTTTTCGGCACAGACCAGTACCAGCGGCGAGGTTATAGTGGCCGCAGGCATAGCCAGTTCTTGAGTCGCCTTGCCCAGTTCGTGGCGGGATAAATCATCACCCAGTTGGGAGGCTACCTTGCTTCTGCTTTCCAGTCCTGGCTTGGCCCACACTTCCAAACGTGGCGCCGCGGGCCGATATTCGGAGCGGAACTGCTCAAGTCGACTCAATAGTTTCTGATGGTGTTGGGAGGAGAGCGGGCGAAACTGGCTGCTGAGTTCTCCAGCCGTCTCGTCCAGAAGGGGCAGGCGTACTCGTTGGTAGCCAGTCCCAGACTCCGTTACCACCAGAGACTCATCCGCCTCATCAGGGCTGCCAAAAAGCAGGATTAACGTCGCTGTCAGGATGCCAATGGGGATAAGCCACCACGCCATGGCAGACATATCTCGCTGAGCTCCGGTCCTGTAGACCATACATATCCTCCGGTTACCTATTAAAGACGGTTATGTGATGTGGAGAGTGTAGTTGTTAAGCGGGTTCTGTAAACGTTAAGCGCCAGTCCTTGAGCCTCTCGCTGCCACGGTTGAATGGGGTGTGCCGAGGGTTGGCCATTTCAAAGAGGATAGACGAAGCCCGCCAGGATGCGTATCATTGCGCCTGCTTAAAACAAGCGTTACGCACCCTTAGCTCAGCTGGATAGAGCGTCGCCCTCCGGAGGCGAAGGTCAGAGGTTCGAATCCTCTAGGGTGCGCCATTCATAAAAGACCCCGCATAGCGGGGTTTTTTATGAATGGTACATCCCAGGGCTCGATGAGAACCTCCCAGGTTCGATCAAAGCGACAGCTTTGAGACCGCGAACAGCGCCCGCAGGGTGTTAAAAGCCCTAAGGCTTTTAACAGTCAATCCTCTCTGGCAGCCATACCTCCATTTTGTTGAAGCCATAGCCGCGGAGCGGGGTTTTCAATACTCAATAATTGGGGCCAGACCCACATTATGTTTGATATTTCGATGCTAATAAAAATTGAAAATCCAGCCAACGATGACGCAAATCACAAATGAATATCCAGTGATCATGAGTATCCATGCGATGATTTTGTCCAGTAAATTAATCGTATTTTTAACAATGTTAGTGTCTACTATACGATCATCATTATCGTTGAATATTTTTGTAGGGAGGGCGACGGGCCATGCGTATAGCATCGCTCTCAGCCACATGGGATCCCATTGGCAGGGCCTGGGTTTTCCTGTGCTTAAGACGGCATTATCAATTTTTCGCATGGTTGTTAATGCAAATATTATCCATGCGAAAATAATTACTATTAATAACCAGCCGCCAAATAAAGCCCACGCTTGAGGCCAATTGAATTCTATCATTATTACAAGGCTACCAAGAATCTCTACCCACTTTGATTTTTTAAATCGAAAAAATCCATCCAATAATGATGCTTACGACAAGGGTATACCCAGAAATTAAAAGCCCCCAGGCCAAGGTTTTATCAAAGTAATTTACAATCCTTTTTACATCGTTCGTATCTATGATTCTGTTTTCAGCTGAGCTGAATAGTTTTTCAGGTAATACCGCAGGCCAGGCATACAGTATCGCTCTTCCCCACATGGGGTCCCACTGACAGGGTCTTGGTTTGCCTTCTGAAACAATAGTTCTGTCAATCTTGCGCATCGTAAACACTGCAAACAGTATCCAGAACACGATAGTGATAAGAAGAGAGCCAACGACTAAAATATCAAACCAGTCTGAATAATTCATAGGTTTACCTGAATGCCTTGTCCCATAAATTGCCCACTCGACTTTGTACATTTTGATCTGCTTGATAAGCTAGCACTGCACCGGTAACGATTGAGGAGCCGATTAAGAAAGCCCAGCCCCATGGGGTGGCCATCAAAGCTATTCTGCTCAATGCAAAAAATGCTGCACGTCCGGTCAACCAGCCGGTAAGGGCTGAAGCTGTCATTCCTCCACTTTGGACGGCAACTTCTCTTTGCCAGTCGCCACCGTTAACGTAAGTGTTGTGCACAGTATTAATTCGAAACCCAGCATCCAGGGCAATAGCGCCTCTGCCGGCATAGCGGATACCCTTGGCAAACCGGCTGATTTGTTGTCCTTCGAGGGCTGTGGCGACATGAATTCCACGACCGCGGGGTCTTTCTGCCAGGGTGATGCCGCGTTCGGCGTTGGACAGGGCGGAGCCTTTGTTTTTCGTAAACCGGTCTGCGGGCACAATGCGACGCAGTTCTTGCTGGTAATATTGATTCAGTCTTTCGTAGGCGGCGATGACTTTGTTGCGCAGTTCCAGCTTGCGTTGTGCGGCGACTCTGCCCACCCGGTGGTAATCGTTTAATTGGACGAGAGCCTGTTGGTATTGCAGGACAGCTGTGTGAAAACTATCGGTACGTGCGCCCAATGCCGTCATACCCATGCCTGCGAGACCGTTGCTGTTTTGCGCGGTGGTCGTAAGATCCAGCCCTGCGAGGTGTTGGTCGTAGAACTTTGCCAGCACCGAGGTTTCATCCCCGAAGTCGGCAACACAGGCTGACAGGTTGGCACGTTGATGAATGGGCAGTTGATTCATCTCTCGCAGAATGGCGCCAGTCGATGGTGTCGCAGTCCCTGACATATCGTAGGCGACATGGGGTGAGAGCCATTGATTTTGATCCTTCACCTGAGGATTGCAGGCGAGAAATTGCTGCAGTGTCTCGGGTTTGGAGTCGCACAGATGGGCTGGACGAGTGGACGTCGTGGGGAAAAACAGGTCTGGCATGGTCAATATCCTTATTGCGATCAATCCCTATGAGGGCTGCCGGGGTGCACTGTGAATGGCCGGACTTTACCATGAGCTCACTAATGAGGCATAGATTCGATCATTAAATGTGTGAAATAGGAGGGTACCTCTTTGATGTCCGCCAAGACTAAATTTTAACCCGTCTAGCCCGTGCCTTCCTTGCTTCATGCTCATCTGGACCCTGTTGAAGGGGGGCAGGCCCTTCGACAAGCTCTGGGCGAACGAAGCTCGGCGGTGGCTGGGTGAGAGAGGTTGGTGTGTCGACGGGCCCGGATTGTCGCAATAATAGGGGTCAGAATGACCCCAATTTTATTTTCTTACCAAATATACATATACCCCAAGGTAAAACTATCGAAATCCCCGGCTATTTTTGACTCAATGGTGGTGCTGGCGGCGATGCGGATGGCGTGGTGTCGATTGAATGGGTGGACAAGGGTAAGGCCAGCGCGGGAGTTGTTCATCTCGTCTTGTTCCGGGCCTTCGCCCACGGTGGCAGCACCGCCTTGGTACCAGTTGGCATCCAGCGACACCCATATGCCGTTTCTGTGCACATACACCAAATGAAATTCGGATGAGATGACCGCCTTCTGGCGGCGGGTTTTACCCAGATAGTCGTGGTTGTCTTCATAGAACCAGGCGCCGACTTCGCCTTCAAATAGCCAGCGGTGGGTGAGCGGGATAATAAATCCCAGGGCTGGTTTTACCGCCCAGCGGTTGCTTCCCGCGTTAAACAGTTTGGTGCCATCGTATTCCCCGGTGGGCATGCTGACCAATAGGCTGGCACCTATGATGGGCTCTGGGTTTGCTACCAGCTCCCGAAACGCCTTGCGATCCATGCTGGGGGCACCCATAAGGTTGATGGCAAGGCGGGCGCGGGCATCGGCACCCGCGCTGATAGACCGCTCTTTAAACTCGCCGTTCACCAACGCATCGGCATCACCTTGAACGAGGGGGTAATTTATTTGCAGGCTGGCGGTGCGATTAAGCAGACTGAAGCTTCGCTGATAGGTGAACGAGACAAAGTCCAGCGTCGCCTTGGCACCCTCTACTGGTGTTGAGGCATCCACCAGTACATCACCTTGAGAGTGTTGGTAACCCACGACCAGAACATTGGTTCCCGTCGGAGCGGGCCAGTAAGCCCTTGGTGCCAGCTCTTGTGCCTGTGTGTGCATCACAGAGGTTGAGATTAAGAGTAGGAAAATCACATCCCTGAGAGAAAGCTGCATGAATAAAGCCTGCTTTAATAGAGCAGTTTCAGTATAGCCATGTCGATGAAAAAGGGAAAAAGGCCGTAAAATGTAATAAAAAGCAGCCAATAAAAGGGATAAGGTAGTAAGAAGGATCGTCACTGTTAATTTACACCCTTCGACAAGCTCAGGGCGAGCGGCTGGGGGCACCTGGATGGACTCAGGTCTAGCGGTGGGAGCTGGCGCTTGGACGGGCTCAGGGCAACGTGGTTAGAGGCGTATCTTCGCAGGCGCTTGGGGCAACGGATTGGCGTGCATCGGAGCATTCAAATTGTCGTTAAGTTGCTAATATCCCCCTGAAAGCCATAAGGTTTTTCTCTTGGGCGGGTTTTTGTCTATAATGCACCGTTACTGGCCAACCGGGCCTATGCCGAAAATGGAGAGGACTTAACTGTGAGTCAAATGAAAAAGATGATGGGTCTGCTGGCGGCGGCTGGCCTGAGTGTGATGGTTTCAGCGGGTGCGGTCAGTGCCGATCTGGAAAAAGAAATGCAAGAGCGCCTGATGCCAGTGGGTGAAGTGTGCATGTCCGGTGAGGACTGTGCAGCAGCGCCGGTGGCAGCAGCTCCTGCTGAGCCTCGCTCCGGAGTGCAAGTGTATGAAGCGCATTGTCAGACTTGTCATGCAACCGGTGCTGCCGGTGCACCCAAGTACGGTGATGCCGGTGAGTGGGCGCCTCGTATCTCCAAGGGTATTGAGACCTTGTACACCCACGCATGGAGTGGTTTTAACGCCATGCCAGCGAAAGGTCTGTGTATGGATTGTTCAGAAGACGAAGTTCATCAAGCCGTTGACCACATGGTCGAAGGGTCTAAATAGAACGTCTGTCTGAGTCGCAGCTGTCACAGGCTGCAGCAACAAAAAAGGCCGCTAGAGCGGCCTTTTTTGTGTGTATGGATTAGGAGAGCAGGTTGCCCTGTCTCTGTGATCAGTACACTTCCAGATCGTAGTCCACAATTAAGGGCAGGTGACTGGAGAATTCCTTGTTCTTGTAGGTCGTCGCGTATTCCACGCGATTGGCCAGGCTGTCGGAAATGACCTGGTAGTCAGTTCGCCACCCATCGCCGTTACCCACAGTACCGCTGGGCCACCAGGTGTACTCATCTTTATCGGTGTTACCACGACGGAAGGCATCGGTGTAACCAACCTGAGAGAACAGCTGCTTCATCCACTGTTGCTCGTGGGGCAAAAAGCCCGAGACGCTGTCGTTGTCCTGCCAGTTCTGAACATCTTCACGCTTGTGAGCCATGGCCCAGTTGCCGCAGAAAATAAATTCGCGGCGCTTGCGGGTGATTTTATGCAGGTGTGCCTGCATGTCATCAAAGAACTGAATTTTCACTTCCTGAGATTCATTCTCAGATCTGGCGGATGGCGCGAGCAGTGAGCCCACGCTGATTTGTTCGAAATCTACTTGCAGATAGCGGCCTTCCATATCCACACCGCTGCTGAAACCGAGCCCATAGATCAGGGCCTTGGGTTGTTGGCGAGTGTAGATAGCAACACCGTTGTAGTGCTTGATTCCGGAGTCGAAGAAATAGGCAAAGTAGCCGTCGAGCTGAAACGGGTCGCCGTCCAGTTCGTACTCCTGAGCACGTAAATCTTGTAAGCATATGATGTCAGCATCCTGATCGGCGAGCCAGTCGTAAAGACCCCGCTGTGCCGCTTGGTGAATGCCTTCAACACAAAGACTGATAATGCGCATGTTAGCCCCTGGATTACAGGCTGCGTATGATACCCGAGCTTTCGTTATTTTTGTTAATTCTATTTCCCTATGTCGCCAATAAAACCGGCTGGGAACGCAAAGGTTCCATTAAAATTAGAACATTTTCGCGGGAATGCCATCGTTCGGTTCGTGAACTGGCAGTCAGTCATCCCCTTCATGATCCTGACATAATGTTGTTAGCGGGTTTGAGTGCACTCTATTTGGTATACGCGTTTTGCCCTTTTGTGGGTTTATGACAAGCAAGAACTCTGCCTGATGTGTGACAGAGCGTGGGGTGGCTGTGTATCATTACCCTCTATTCGACGGCTCCGGGGGAGTTGTTTAAGTGATAAGTCAGTGATGACGAATGGACGAGAACAGACAGATGCAGCAGTACCAGAGAGACTTTATCCAGCTAGCCATTGATCACGAAGCGCTGTGTTTTGGTGAATTTACCCTGAAATCTGGACGTACCAGCCCCTATTTTTTCAATGCGGGCAAGTTTCAGACGGGCGCAGCTCTGGCCGCGCTGGGGCGCTTTTATGCCGATGCCCTGGAGGCGTCAGGTGTGGCTTACGATGTGGTCTTTGGCCCAGCCTACAAAGGTATTCCTCTGGCGGCGACCACGTCGGTTGCGCTGTCGGACAAGCATGGCAAAGACATGCCTTATTGCTTTAATCGCAAAGAGGCGAAGGACCACGGCGAGGGCGGAAGCCTGGTAGGTGCTCCGTTGCAGGGCAAAATCCTGATCGTCGATGATGTCATTACCGCCGGAACCGCCGTGCGTGAAGTGATGTCCATTATCAAGGCGGAAGGCGCCGAGCCGGCGGCCGTCCTGATTGGTCTTAATCGTCAGGAAAAAGGCCAGGGCGAGTTGTCGGCCATCCAGGAAGTTGAACAAGACTACGGCATTCCGGTGGTTAGCATTGTGTGTCTGGAAGATATCATCACCTTTTTGCTGGAGCAGGGTGGCCAGCAGGATATGGTGGATAAGATTCGAGAGTATCGCGTCCAATACGGTGTTTAAGCTTTTGTTCAGCCTTCTCGCTGTACATTAGCCTGAATCTGGCCGTAAATGCGTTTATACACGTAGTTGTAAGGTTAGGTAGTTGTAAGGTTAAGTAGTAGTAAAGCTAAGTAGTTGTAAAGTTAATTAAGCAGTTGTAAGACAGCTGTAAACTGTCTTACAGACCGTCATAAACAGGTGAACCAATGAAGATATTGACCGTACCTCGACAAACTCCCGCTTTGAAACGCCTTACGTGGGGTGTGCTGTTGCTGGTGATGTTGGGTGGGCAGTCAATGTGGTCGCAGGCTCAGAACAGCAAGGTGTATTACCGTTATCTGGATGAGAATGGGGTGAAAGTGATCAATCACCAGATCCCGCCTGAATATGCACAAAAAGGGTATGAGGTCGTCACCTCGCGGGGTGAAGTGATTAAAGTCGTTCCGCCAGCGCCGAGTGCAAAAGAAGTCACCCAGATGGAATTGCAGCGTCAGCGGGAAGCGGAGCTGGCAGAGTGGGACGAAGAGTTACTGCGTCGCTACAGCACCGTCAGAGATATTGAGGCCGCCAAGCATCGCAAACTGGTACAAGTGGACGGCAGTATTGCGATTCTCAAGGGCAATATACGCAACCTGAAAGCGCAAATTGCCGATCAACATGCGAAAGCGGCTAAGATGGAACGCATGGGCAGAGCCGTGCCCGATACCATGCTAAAAACACTGGCGGCTTTAGAAGAAGAACTGGCATTAAGCGAAGCGCAAATTGAAGAGCGTGAGCAGCAGTACACGCAGATCGAAAAGAAATACGATCGCGACATTGAACGTTTTAAAGTGATCCAGAAGTAGAAGTTCAAAAGTTCGACGTCGCCTGCGCCAGCGTCGTCCCCGCTCCTTGTTTACTGTTATGATGTGTCTTTAACCATAAGAACATCAAAGCCCGAGGGCATCAGTAAGAGGAGTCTCTCATGTCTCAATCCGTTATTTTTCAACCTGTTCTGGCGATGCTGATATTAACCGGCGTGGTTTGGTTGGTGTTGTTTGCTCGTCGCATGTCGTACCTTGTTTCGCAAAAGATTGATGCCGAGCAGCTGAAAACTCCCTCTCAGGTGGCTGCGTTGATCCCGGCTGAAGTCGAGGCTCCGGCGAATAACTTCAAAAACCTGTTTGAAGTGCCAATCGTATTCTACGTGGTGTGTATCGTTGCCTTTTTGCTGGGACAAGTGGATGGGTTGCTGTTCAATTGTGCGTGGGCGTTTGTGATTTTACGGGTGATTCACTCTCTGGTGCACTGTACCTATAACCGGGTCCAGCATCGTTTTATGGCCTATCTGGGTTCCAGTATCGTGGTGTGGGTCATGGTGGGTAAAGTCGCTCTGGGAGCTTTCTGAATCCTGCTTCTTAGCTCACTTGTTGTTGGAAGCTTTGTTAGTGGAAACTCTGTTGTTGGCAGCTATGTTGTTGGAAACTCTATAACCAAAGGCCAGGCAGATCCAATCTGTCTGGCCTTTTCTTTTTCAGCGTGCCTTTTGTGGTGCGTCTTGCTTAATTTGTCTTTGCCATCACAGCGCAGTGATGGGGGATGTCGATAGGAAATCGGCGATCAGGCTTGATCGGGCTTGTTTTCGAAAGGCAGTTCACCCCGGTCGACTTTCTCTCCCTGCATGTGAGCTCTCACTCGCTCTCCCAGCAAGAACAGTCCCGGTACCAGAAACAAGGTGACGGTGGTGGCGAACAGCACCCCGAATGACAGGGAGATCACCATGGGAATCAGAAAGCGCGCCTGAGTGCTGGTTTCCGCCATGATAGGCACCAGACCGATAAAAGTGGTGACGGAGGTCAGTACAATGGGGCGGAAGCGGTCTCGTCCCGCCTGCACCACCGCTTCGAATACCTCCATGCCGCTTTCGCGCAGATGATTGATGCGATCCAGCAGTACCAGATTGTCATTGACCACAACCCCGGCGCAGGCAAAAAAGCCCAGCATGGACATCATGCTCACTTCACGCCCCATAATCAGGTGGCCGATCACGGCTCCCATAAAACCGAACGGGACGGCGGTGAGAATCAGTACCGGCTGCCAGTAAGAGCGGAAAGCGATCGCCATTAAGCCGAAAATCACCAGCAGAGCCAAACCGAAATTGCGTGTCGCGGAGCCGACAAACTCTGATTCGTTTTCCATATCACCGGTAACCCCCAGGTGGAAATCGGGGTATTGCTGTTGCCAGCGGGGCAGGTTCTCCTGCAGCAGGCTGGAGACAATCAGTGTCGGATTGCCTTTGCTGCTGTCCACTTCGGCGGTGATGTCGATGGCGCGTTTGCGATCGACCCGTTCGATGGTCGTATAGCCGGGGACAAACTGTACACTGGCGACCGTATCCAGAGGAATTTCCCGGCCATCGCTGGTGCGAATACGCATTTCCCGCAGCTGATCTACATTGTTTCTCTCATCTTTGGGGTAACGCACCATGACTTTGACATCTTCCTTGCCCCTCGGAATGCGTTGCGCCTCTTCGCCGTAGAATCCCTGACGAACTTGTCGGGCGATATCGGCCAGCCCCAGCCCCAGCATCTCGGCGTTGGGCTTGAGCTTCAGTTCAATCTCGGTTCGAGCCGCCGTCAGTGAATCCCGCAAGTCATACACCCCGGGATATCGCCCCAGTGTATGCCGGACGTTTTTGATCGCTTGCTCCATGAGATCGTAGTCGTCGATGCCCAGAGTCAGACGCAGGCTGATGGCGGTGCTGATTTCATTAATGGTGGCGTTGGCTTTGATTTGGTCGGCGTCAGGAATGTCTCCCGCCAGTTCTCGCCAGCGCTTGACGATGTCATTGGAGGCAACGTCGTGTTTGTCAGAATGATTCAGCGCGATGGTAACCAGCGCGTTGTTTTGCCAGGCCCAGGATTGCATATCGCCGATAACACCGTCGTCGTTGCCCTGAAATAGCGACTGATCGGTTTTGAGTTTTACCGCGCCTTGTTCCAGTTGCTTAAGGATACTTTCCTGAATTTGGAAAGGGCTACCTTCGGGAACGGTGACCTGGATACGGACGAAATCGGACGCTACTACCGGCATAAACGTTTTTTTCAGCCAGCCGCCACTGTACAGAGCCACGGCCAGTGCAAACGCCACGGAAAAGCCGGCGATGGTGGCGCCATTCATGCGCAGGGATCTGAGGAGTGTGGGGCGGTAAACGCGGTTGGCAAACTGATCGAGTCCGTGGGCGATGGATTCACGGCTGCGCTTGAGGCGAATCAACCAAGGATTCTGGCTGGTTTTTTCGGGTTTCAGATGAGCCAGATGGGAGGGCAAAATCAGCATCGATTCTATCAGGGAGAAGGTCAGGGCGAGAATCACGACGACCGGTATGGCATAGCTGATATCTCCCATGGCGCCGGGAATGGCAAGCAGTGGAGCGAAGAAGATCATGGTGCTGATGACCGCGAAAAAGACCGGTTTGCTGACGGCTTTGACACCGGCCGCCGCGGCCTCATGCCCCTCCAGACCTCTCTGTTGCTGTGAATAGATACTCTCGCCAACGATGATGGCATCGTCCACAACGATCCCGAGCACCAGCAGAAAGGCAAACAGGGACACCATGTTGAGACTGACACCGGCAAGCGGCAGCAGCCAGAGGGCGCCTAAAAAGGCCACGGAGATACCGACGCATACCCAGGCGGCCAGAGCGGGCCGTAAAAACAGCATCAAAATGATAAACACCAGCAGCAGCCCCGACAGGGAGTTCTTCAGCAGCAGGTTCATGCGATCTTCAAACATGTCGGACCAGTCTCGCCACACTCTGGCTTCAATGCCCGGTGGCAGTTCAGACTGGGCGTTTTGCAGATAGGCATCGACGGTTTTGGCAATGTTCAACACGTCCGGCTTTTCGGAACTTTTCACTTCCAGAAATACGGCGGGTTTGCCGTTCAGGCGAGCCACGACATTGTCTTCGCTGAAGCCGTCGGTCACGCTGCCGATGTCGCCAATGGTCAGCTCCGCCCCATCTTCCCGGCTGTCGACCACGATCTGATCAAAATCCACGGAGGAGTAGGCTTGTCCTCGGGTTTGCAGCTGGATGTCGCCGATGTCTGACTTGATAACACCGGCGGGCAGATTCAGCGAGGCCTGACGCACCGCATTGACGACCTGTTCAAAGCTCAGGTTGTAGCGACGCAAATCGTGTTCGGAAATTTCGATGGCCATTTCGTCTGGACGGGTGGCGTTGAGATTGACGATGGAGACGCCGGGCAGCAGGGCAATTTCGTCGCGCATTTTTTCGCCGGCAGTTTTCAGCGTGTCCTCATCGACATCACCGTACAGACCGATACTCATGACCTCACTTTGCCATTGTACTTCGGTGATGATCGGCTTTTCGGCATCGACCGGAAAGGTGGAGATGGCATCGACCCGGGCTTTAATGTTGTTAAGCAGGCGTTGCGAGTCGTAGCCGTTGATGGCCTCGACTTGCACCGAACCGGTATTGAGGCGCGCGGTGGAGGTGATTTCTTCAATGCCATCCAGATCGGCGATGGCCTCCTCGATCCGTTTGACCACCTGTTCTTCCACTTCCACAGGGCCAGCGCCCGGATAGGGAACTTGTACCTGAATCAGGTTGGTCTCGATGCCGGGGAACACTTCTTTATTGAGGTTCACCAGATTGCTCAGGCCGCCCAGTATGATGACGACCATCAACAGATTGGCGGCGATGGGGTTGTCGATAAACCACTGAATGATTCTGTTCATGGTGTGGCGACTTGGTCTTTGACCAGCTGTTGTGCTTCGTCTTTCTGATCGCTTTGCGGCTGTGGTGTCACCACCATGCCTTCGTTCAGCAGGCTTTGGCGTCCCACCACGATGGGCTCGCCCTGGTGGAGGTCGCCGCGAATCCAGGCTTGCTGGCCGTCGGTGTGAAGCAGCGACACCGACTTTTCATGAACCCGATTGTCAGCGTCCAGTGTGTAGAGATGATTGCGCTTAAACAACGCTTCATGGGGGACGGTGATCACGCCCTCAAGTTGACGCCCCTGAATGTGGGCTTCGACAAACAGGCCGACAATCAATGGCGCTTGAATATCATCGTTGTTGAGGAAGTTGCCGGTGACCCGGAACGGATCCTTAACCTCCGCCACGGCGTAGTATAGACGCGAGCGGGTGTCGAGACTGGCTTCCGTGCGGGTGATGTGCCCCCGCCAGCTGTAACGTTTGCCGGCGATGGTGCCAATGAGGGTGACTTCGGGGCCGGTGGTGTGTGTCTCGTCGGTGTCCGGTGCTGTCGGTAGATCACCGTTCAGTCCCAGTGGCAGATCCACCAGTGCAATCTGGCGGTCGGTCAAGGGCAGTCGAATTTCCGCAAGACTGGTGTCGTAGACGCTGGCAATGGGGGTGCCGGGGGTGACGTACTGCCCCAGGTCTACTTGAGTGGTGCGAATCCGGCCGTCAAAGGGAATGCTGACTTGGGTGCGTTCCAGATTGAGCTGAGCCTGGTCCCGATCGGCTTTGGCCGATTGCAGTTGGGCTTCTGCTGCTGCCAGTTGCGGCTCCCGCAAAAACAGTGCGTTGGCTTCTCGATTACCGAGGTCGCGCCATTCCCGTTTCGCCTGACGAGTGCGGCCCTTTTCGGTCGCCAGTAATTGCGAGGCGTCGGCAACGCGAGCTTCGGCACCAAGCAGGGCGGTCTCGTAATCTCTGGGGTCAATGGTGATCAGCGGTTGGTGGGCTTTCACAAACGCGCCGTCGACGAAGTTCGGATCCACCTGGGTAATGCGGCCGCTGACTTCGGCAACCAGATCGATTTCCCGCCTTGGCGCCACCGTGCCTTGAGATTTGACGGTAATGGCCTGGGCGGAGGGTTCGGCGTGTACGACCGTTACGCTCAAGGGTGGGGGTGTGGCAACCGGGGTCGGTGTGGGGTTGGGCTTGAGCGTGGCTACCGCCAGTACGAGAAGACCGCCGAGAATGAGAATGGCGACAGGTTTAACGCTGATTTTGTGACGGATCACAACAGATTCCTTGCAGTTATCATTGTCAGTACCTGATGTCGAAGTCCAAACCTGATGATTGAGGCTTGTTTGACCGCCAGGTCGGGTCGCATGTCGAGGCGTGAACTCTGTCTGCTGGTGTGGCGGAAGCTGTTCACAGTTCGAGGCTGAGAAAGCTCTGTGGCCGTCGTGTGCGATGACTTCCGGATTATGACTTCAGAGCGTCTTATTATATACGTTAAAAACACCCAGTTTAGTCACCGCCGTCCGGACTTGTCCCAAGCCTTTACCCATCTTATCACGCGACCATAAATCCCGTTCAAAAACAAGGCTGTTTTCAGGCTTTCTATTTACGCATAATGGCCAGCTAATGCCCCGTATGGCCATACTCGCATGACCACTTATAAAAGGTCCCGGGGCGCCTGAATTCAATCCTTCCAGACTTACTCCGTATTCCAAGAGTTGTATCTATGAAAAGTATTTCCGCCCGTATTGCCGAAGAAATTGGTGCTCAGGAGCAGCAGGTTAATGCTGCCGTTGGTTTGCTGGATGAAGGGGCAACCGTGCCCTTTATTGCCCGGTATCGGAAAGAGGTAACGGGCGGTCTCGACGACACTCAAATGCGGAATCTGGAGGAGCGGCTGCGCTACTTGCGCGAGTTGGAAGATCGACGTGCCGCGATTCTGAAAAGCATCGAAGAGCAGGGCAAGCTGACGCCGGAACTCACCGCTGATATTAACAGTGCGGATACCAAAAACCGTCTTGAAGACCTTTATTTACCCTACAAGCCCAAACGTCGCACCAAAGGCCAAATTGCCCGCGAGGCCGGTCTGGAGCCTCTGGCCAATGACCTGCAGGCCAATCCTGAGCTGATTCCTGAAGACGAAGCCCAAAAGTACATCGTCGGTGGCGAGTTGAACGACGACAGCGAAGAAGCCAAGAAAATCACCGACATCAAAGCGGCGTTGGATGGCGCGAAATACATTCTTATGGAGCGTTTCAGTGAAGACGCCAACCTGCTGGGTCGCCTGCGCGATTTTCTCAAAACCGAAGGCACCATCTCTGCCCGTGTAATGGACGGCAAGCAGGCCGAAGCCGCCAAGTTTCAGGATTATTTTGAGCACGATGAACCCTTAAAGGGGATTCCATCCCACCGGGCACTGGCCATCTTCCGCGGTCGCAATGAGGGCTTCCTGTCCATTGCCATTACCGTTGGTGACGAGGAAGACCGCACAGCCGCTCATCCTTGTGAGGCCATGATTGCCGATTTCTGGGAAATCCGCGATCAGGGACGTGCCGCCGACAAGTGGCGGGGTGAAGTGGTGCGCTGGACCTGGCGAGTGAAATTGCTGACGCATCTGGAAACCGATCTGCTGGGCGAAATCCGCGAGCGTGCCGAAGAAGAGGCGATCCATGTGTTTGCCAGCAACCTGAAAGATTTGCTGTTGGCGGCTCCGGCCGGTCAGAAGGCGACCATCGGTCTCGACCCGGGTCTGCGCACCGGCTGTAAAGTGGCGGTGGTGGATGCTACCGGCAAGGTGCTGGATCACTGTGCGATTTATCCGACGCCACCACAGAACAAGATTCGCGAAGCGGAAGCGGTACTGGTGAACTTCTGCAAAAAATACGACGTCGGTCTGATTGCCATTGGCAACGGCACGGCGTCTCGTGAAACCGACAAGTTTGTCGGTGATGTCTTGAAAACTCATAAAGACATCAAGGCGCAAAAAGTCATGGTGAACGAGGCGGGTGCGTCGGTTTACTCCGCGTCCGAGTTTGCCGCCAAAGAATTTCCGGATCTGGATGTGACCATTCGTGGTGCCATTTCCATTGCCCGTCGTCTGCAGGATCCTCTGGCGGAGTTGGTGAAAATCGAACCCAAGTCCATTGGTGTGGGCCAGTATCAGCACGACGTCTCTCAGACTCAATTAGCACGCTCACTGGAAGCCGTCGTCGAGGATTGTGTAAACGCCGTTGGGGTGGAAGTGAATACCGCCTCCGCACCTCTGCTGGCGGCGGTGTCGGGTTTGAATCAAAGTATTGCCAACAATATCGTCGAGTTCCGTGATCAGAATGGTGTTTTCACCAGTCGTGAGTCGCTCAAGCAGGTGCCGCGTTTCGGTGCCAAAACGTTTGAACAGGCGGCGGGTTTCCTGCGTGTGGCCGGTGGCGATAATCCGCTGGACGCGTCTGCGGTTCACCCGGAATCCTACTCGGTGGTGGAAAAAATTGCCGCCCAAAATGCGCGCCCGATCAGCAACCTGATGGGGGATTCTTCGTTTCTGCGTTCACTGAAGGCGGTGGACTATACCGACGAAAAATTTGGTGTGCCTACCGTTACCGACATCATCGGTGAATTGGACAAACCGGGTCGAGACCCCCGTCCGGAATTCAAGACGGCACAGTTCCAGGAAGGCGTTGAGAAAATCTCCGATCTGGAGCCGGGTATGATCCTCGAAGGCACGGTCACCAACGTTACTGCATTTGGCGCGTTTGTGGATGTAGGTGTGCATCAGGACGGACTGGTGCATATCTCTGCTCTGTCCAATACCTTTGTGAAAGATCCACGCGATGTGGTGAAAGCCGGTGATATCGTTAAAGTCAAAGTGATGGAAGTGGATGTCGCCCGCAAGCGTATCGGCATGTCCATGCGACTTGACGATACTCCGGGAGAGCAAACCTCGGTGGCCGGTGAGCGTCGTCCTTCACGACGCCAAAACCAAAACGGCGGGCAACGCAGCTTTGGCGGCAACGACGGTAAAAAATCCAACGGTGGTCGTTCCGGCGGTGGCCAGAGTAAGTCGTCTGAAGGCACCATGGCGGCACTCTTTGCTCAGGCCAACAAAAAGAAAAACGGCCGCCTGTAACGTCAACGTACTTGCGAGTCTGAGCGTGGGGATTTGAACATGAATTACTGGTTATTCAAATCCGAACCGGACGAGTTTGGCATTGATGATCTCGCCGCTTGCAAGCGCGAGCGGTGGGATGGCATTCGCAATTATCAGGCGCGCAACCTGTTGCGTGATCAGGTGGCGGTGGGCGATCAGGTGTTGATCTATCACAGCAGTTGTAAAAAGGTGGGGGTGGCCGGTGTTGCCCGAGTCGTTGCTGCGGCTTATCCGGACCCGCTGCAATTCGATCCCGACAGCCAGTATTTTGATCCCAAGTCTTCCCCGGATAATCCCCGCTGGATATCGGTCGATATCACCTTTGTTGAAAAATTTCCTAACGTTTTGCCTCTGGCCCGAATTAAAGCCGCGCCATTGTTGGCAGATATGGTACTGGTCAAGCAGGGGCGTTTATCCATCCAGCCAGTGCAGCCTGATGAGTGGCAGGTGATTCTGGAAATGGTCAGGCAGTTTGGTTAGGGCAGGAATATTGGTATGAGTCTGATCCGGGCTGTTTTCTACCTGAGTCTGTTGATGTCGCCAGTAGCGACTCTTGCAGTTGACGTCGATTGGCAGTCTGCTTTGCTGAAAGACCATCCTCTGGTGGGAAAAATTGTTGAGCAGAAAAGCGGGCGAGTGATTTCTTATCACGAGTTGGTGACTCAGTTGGATTCCTTCTCAGTCATTCTGATTGGTGAGAAACACGATAATCCGGACCATCACCGGTTTGAATCCCGGTTGCTGCACTCGCTCGTTGATGCGAAAACTGCGGTTGCGTTTGAAATGCTCGATGATCAGCAGAAAAACGCATTGCAAACACTCCCGGCAGATATTTCCCTGAATGCGTTAAAAACCGAACTGCAGTGGCCGGAAAAAGGTTGGAGCTGGGATGATTACGGTCCCTTGTTTTTTCAGGTGATTCAGCAGGGTGGTCATCTTAAGGCGGCCAATATAGATCGCTCGCAAATGATGACGATCTATCGTGATGGGCTGGAGGCGCTGGACGATCAACGCCGTTTTTCTTCTGTCGATCGTGTTCGTGACAGTTTGCAAGCACCGATCATGGATCTTGTGTTTGATTCCCACTGCGGCAAGATGGCGAAAGACAAGTTGCAGCCGATGGTGGATATTCAGCTGGCAAAAGATGCCAGTATGGCTGCGGCAGTGGGTGTGACGCATGCCGATATGGCGCCCAACAGAAGTATTCTGATTACCGGAGGAGTTCATGCCCGCAAGGATGTCGGTGTGCCCCGTCACCTGCCGTCAAATCGTTCCAGCGTCACTCTATTGATGCTCGAAGTGAATGAGACGCTGAACTCAGCCGCACAATACCCGGCTATACAGCAAAATCAGGCAGATTATGTCTGGTTCTCACCAATGTTTACAGATGAAGATTATTGTTCTCGGCTGAGTGATTAACCCTATCCAGCCGATGAAATGGTATACGTGCCTGGTTTACTTTGAAATTCACAGAGCCGGTGATAGTCTTAAGTGAGTGATTGAAAAGCATCCTCCGGAGAATGGCTTATGAAAACCGATCTTTGTGCTCAAGATGTGATGACCCCTCAGGTTCTGATGGCTTACGAAGGTTGGTCCATCAAACGCCTGTCCGATTTCTTCGTGAAAAATAAAATCAGCGGTGCACCCGTGATCGCCAGTGATCACAGCCTGGTGGGTGTGGTTACCGTCACCGATATCCTGTCGTTTGAGAATAAAACCTCCGAGGAAAAAAGCGCATTGCTGCAGGAGGTGTATGCGGAATACGTCGGACAGACCTACGATGACGATATTTTGCAAACCATGATGGCGAAAGCTGACGAGAGTTGCACCGTCAATCAGGTGATGACCGAGCATGTGATCAAAATTGATGGCAAAACCAGTCTTCAGGAAGTGGCTTACGTGATGTTGCAACACGGCATTCGCCGAATCTTTGTCACCAACAATGGCATCATTGCCGGGGTTATCAGCACCCGAAATATCCTTTCAGCGATTGCTCAGTAGCGTCCCGTCTCAACCCTCCGCTCAGTCCGATAACGGGCTGCCGTAGTCTATACTTCTCTCGAATCCGACCTCCTTTGTCGTGAGGTCACTGCTTTGTTTTGTCATTCACTGTGTCGCAGGAGGGCGATAGTATGCAGATTGAAAAGCACGGTTTGTCTGTCGGTATCGAGAGGGTAGGTACAACATTTTTTCTGATGATAACGGCCGTTGGCACCCTGACTCATGAAGATTATGAGGTAATGGCTCCATTGATCGATTCTGCCCTCGAAGGCGTGAAGGATCCCAAAATCAAAGTGTTGTTTGATGCGACCGATCTGGATGGCTGGGAAGCTCGGGCGGCCTGGGATGATTTTAAACTGGGCTTAAAGCATGGCAGTAACTTCGAAAAGGTTGCGTTGTGTACCAGTAAGCGCTGGTTGGAAGTTGGTGCAAAAATTGGTGCCTGGTTCATTTCGGGGGACGTTAAGACGTTTGACACTCTCAGCGGTGCCTTAAATTGGTTGAACGAATAAAGTTGTCTGTTATTAATAAGCAGCCGGTACGGCTTCATCGGTGAGCCGTACCGGTGTTCAAGCGCCATCAAGGAGTATCAGGCGCTTGCAAGAGCTATTAGAGGTTATTAGGCACTAGTCCCAGCCTGTTAAGACCAGCTTGCCAATAGCTTTACCGCTTTCCAGAAAGCTGTGAGCCTTGCGCAGGTTCTCTGCATTGATGGGTTCCATTCGCTCTTTCAGAGTGCCTTGTAAAACGCCCTGATCAATCCCCTCTGCGACCTTGTTCAGCAGTTTTTGCTGCTCGATCATATCCTCTGTGTTAAACATCGCCCGGGTAAACATAAACTCCCATGAGAAGCTGGCGCTTTTGCTTTTTAACAGGCCCAGATCCACTGGTTGTTCGGTTTCCACGATGGAGCAGATATGCCCTTGCGGGGCGATGGCGTTAGCCATGGCGACCCAGTGCTGGTCGGTGGCGTTCAGGCAGAGAATGTAATCGACGGTGTCGACGCCAAGACCTTTTAGTTCGTCATCCAGCGAGTTGCGGTGATTGATCACCTGATCGGCGCCCATGCGCTTCACCCAGCCGGTGGTGTCGTCGCGGGAGGCGGTGGCGATCACGTTGAGCTTGGCAAACTGTTTCGCCAGTTGAATGGCAATGGAGCCGACCCCGCCGGCAGCGCCCACGATCAGAATGCTCCTGCCGGCGTGACGGCCCTCCGGACAAATGCCCATACGATCGAACAGCGCTTCCCAAGCGGTAATGCTGGTCAGGGGCAGGGCGGCCGCCTGGGCGAAATCCAGAGACTTTGGCATCTTGCCGACGATACGTTCGTCCACCCGCTGGAATTCGCTGTTGCTGCCTGGGCGGGTGATGTCGCCGGCGTAGTAAACCTTGTCGCCCACCTGATGGTGCTTAACATCGGGGCCAACCGCCACCACTTCTCCCGCGGCGTCCCAGCCGAGTACCCGCGGTGAGCTTTCGGTCTGGTCTTTGGGTGAGCGTATCTTGGTGTCCACCGGGTTGACCGAGATAGCCTTGACGGCCACCAGAATATCCTGGCCCTGGGGTGCGGCTGGCTGGTCGAGCGTGACGTCCATCAGGGCTTGTTCATCGTCAATGGGGAGGTATTGATATAAGCCGACGGCTTTCATTGGGGAGTCTCCACGTGATGGGGGTTTTTGTGATGAGAGGAGCGAATAGCTTGCTGTTTTCCGGAATTTGGAGAGTCCGGAATTTGGAGAGGATAGTGTATTGATGTGAATTTAGTAACAGATTGAAAGGGATGAGTTGAAAAAAG
The DNA here is from genome assembly GCF_965662505.1 of Pseudomaricurvus sp. Classification (NCBI taxonomy): domain Bacteria; kingdom Pseudomonadati; phylum Pseudomonadota; class Gammaproteobacteria; order Cellvibrionales; family Cellvibrionaceae; genus Pseudomaricurvus; species Pseudomaricurvus sp. The sequence goes on from NZ_CBFIHX010000036.1 coordinate 26,034, forward strand.
GCACCTGAACGGGGGAGCCAGGGCTATATCCATAGCCTCTGAGACAACCCTAAAGAAGGCATAGAAGGCCAGTAAAGGCGATTCTGACGACTATTTTGAGGTAATTGCCATTTGAGTGTCAGTTATTGTAAATAACAGTTGACTCGGTCGCAGTCTTGTTTATAAGCTAAGGGTCGCTTGAAAGTGCGACTGAATATTTATGCACACCATTTCGAAGTCCGTATTGAGTACCTCGTCCTGTTTTCATAAGTAAATAGCAACACACTTCAGCACAGCCGCTTTTAACTAATTTTAGTTAAAGGCAAAACATTACTATTGAAGAAAGATTAGGATTTGCACAAATGTCAAAGACTACCGGTACGGTTAAATGGTTCAACGAATCTAAAGGTTTTGGTTTCATCGAGCAAGAGTCTGGTCCAGACGTATTCGCTCACTTCAGCGCTATCCAGGGTTCAGGTTTCAAAACTCTGGCTGAAGGCCAAAAAGTAGAGTTCACTGTAACTCAAGGTCAAAAAGGCCCACAGGCCGAGGACATCGTTCCTCTGTAAGTCTCAGATTTCTGAGATGACCTAAAAAAAGGAGGCTAAGGCCTCCTTTTTTGTGTCTGCGATTTAGTGATTGCAGGTTTGCCGGTCAGTAATGACCGGCTGGATGTTGATTCCGTAATTCCTTAACCCTAGATCCCTCAGGCCACTTTGGCCTCCTTTCCTGCTCCAGTGGTCTCCGCTTGTGCTTTCTGACGGCGACTGGCGATTTCACCGCTTTTGACCTTAGCCAAATACTGATTCACCTCGCGCTTCACTTCCGGCGCGTAGAGGTACAGCCCGATAATGTTGGGTACTGCAATCAGGAACACAATGGCGTCTGAGAAGTTCAATACGGATGTCAGGTTGGTCATACAGCCCAGCATGACGAACAGGCAAAAGATGGTTTTGAAGATGTTCTGGCTGTAGTTGGCTTCACCAAACAGGTAGGTCCACCCCTTGAGCCCATAGTACGACCAGGAGATAGCGGTGGAGAAGGCAAACAGCAAGCCGGCGATCGCCAGAGGGTAGGGTGCCCAGCTGATGTGATGCTCAAACGCTGCCGAGGTCAGAGCAATGCCTTCCAGTCCTGAATCCATCAACCCATAGGGGTAGGCGGTTGTGATGATCACCAGAGAGGTTAGGGTGCAGATCACGACGGTATCAATGAACGGTTCCAGCAGCGAGACAATACCCTCAGAGGCGGGTTGGTCGGTTTGCACAGCTGAGTGAGCAATCGAGGCTGAGCCAATGCCGGCTTCGTTGGAGAACAGGGCGCGCTGGAATCCCACGATCATGGCGCCAATCATCCCGCCTGTCATACCATCACTGGTAAAGGCTCCGGAAAACATCATGGCGAAAGCCGTGGGTACGAATTCGGCGCTCATGGCGATGATCACAATGGCAGAGACGACGTACAGAATTGCCATAAACGGAACGACTTTGCCGGCTACCCGTGCGATTGAACGGATACCGCCCAAAATAACCGCGCCAATCACCAGCCCTAATAACAGGCCGAACAACCAGCCTTTGTCGGCAAAGAAGCTCGATTCGTCACCCGTGATATTCACAAATTGGGCATACGCCTGATTGGACTGAAACATATTGCCAATGCCGAAACAGCCAATCACCAGCGCCAGCGCATAAAATCCGCCCAGAAGCTTGCCGAGTAGAGGTTTATTGCGTTTGGCCAGAAAAGCTTCCAGGTAGTACATAGGCCCCCCGGAGACTGAGCCGTCTGGATTCTCGCGGCGATATTTTACGCCCAGTGTACATTCCACCAGCTTGGTCGACATGGCCAGGAATCCCGCCACGATCAGCCAAAAGGCCGCGCCGGGGCCACCGATGGAAATGGCAACGGCAACCCCACCGATATTGCCGATACCGACTGTGCCGGAGACTGCGGTAGCGACGGCCTGAAAATGAGAGATCTCACCGGAGTGAGAGGGGTTGTGGTAATCGCCTCGAACCAGTTTGATGGCCTGTCCAAAAGCCCGGATGTTTAAAAAACCCAGGTAAATCGTAAAGAAAGTGGCGGCTACGGCCAGCCATAAAACGATCAGCGGAATATCGTGGCCAAACAGATTGGCTTTGTAAAAGATAATATCAGACAGACCGCTGCTGACAGGAGACATCCAGCGGTCTACCTTTTCGTCCAGCCCTTCGGCGAAAACGGGGGTTGTGGGTACGGATAGCCCAAGCAGCCATCGGGCACGTAAGCGAGACATCGACATAGGTTTTATTAACTCCCCTATTTTAATTAACTGGGTTGTGCCGTTTGCTGATGAGCAAATCGCTCAGCAGTTATGCAAACCCTCACGCTTTAACCCTACCGCCTAGAATATCCTGCGAATAAGTCCAGTTGCACCGTATTTTGCGGACCAGTGAGTGATTTTTCTTGAAGTGCACCGCGTTGGGTGCTTGCGACAATGGTGTGCACATTGGTGGCGCACAACTCAAGCTCGTGAGGCTGGACTGATAAAAAAATCAGTCCTGGATCTGTGGTCATTCCTTTCTCTTGCTTAGAGTGCAATTTCCCAAATCATTGTGAAAAATCACCTGCTCATGGAAATCGCTGAACTGTCATACGGAGCTATCGCCATTCTTGCGGTGGCCATTGCGTTTGCCTCAATGATTACATCCGTGACGGGCATGGCGGGTGGTGTGTTGATGTTTGCCGCCATGAGTCTCTATATGCCGCTGCGACCTTTGGTCGCGATACACGGCGCTGTACAGGTGATGAATAACGCCGCCCGCACCTGGTTTTTACGGGCGGATGTGCGCTGGTCCATGTGTCTTCCTTTTTCTATAGGCGCAGTAATCGGCGCAGCATTGGCCACTTTTTTTGTTGCCAAGGTGGTGGGTGACTTCTTTCCGTTGTTGCTGGTGTTGGGGTTGATTGTGTACACGCTGTTTAAGCCCAGCAAATTGCCTCAGATAAAACTGCCGGATAGACAGTTCTTCTGGGTGGGTATTGGCACCGGTGCCATGGGGATTTTGGTGGGCGTGGTTGATCCGCTGTTGGCCGTCTTTTTTATGCGCGATGATCTGACGAAAGAAGAAGTGGTCTCCAATAAGTCGATGATGCAGGTGATTACCCATTGCACCAAAATCCCGGCCTATCTATTTTTGGGATTTTCATTCTGGGATCACGCCGAGCTGATTCTAATTCTGGGTCTGGCCGGAGTTGCAGGCGCAAAAGCGGGAGTTCTTATCCTGCATAAAATGCGAAAAGACGTGTTCTTTCTGTTGATGAAAGTTGCCTTGATGATCGCTGCGATACGCATCGTCTTTCAATTGGTCTCGGCCTACTGACTGAAGAAAGGCATGAAATAACGAATAAATTGCTAATTTTTAGGGGAATGAAATGTTGACGACCTATGAAGTGATCAACCCGTTCAGTCATGAATTGTTGGGTGAATATGAATTCGACAGCTGGCAGGTTGTGGAAGAAAAACTGCAGGCGTTGAACTTGGGGCGGCGTAGCTTGCGGGATATTCCGGCGTTCCGCCGGTCGGAAATCCTTCGCCGTCTGGCTGAGTTGTTGGAAGAGCGCGCTGAGCAGATGGCTGAATTGATCACCCGGGAAACGGGCAAGACAATCTCCGACAGTCGCGTGGAAATGATCCGGGCCATCAACGCCACCATTGCCAGCGCGGAAGAGGCGCGTCAGATCAGCGGTGAAACACTGGATTCCGATGCCTATGCTCCGGCTCGGGGAAAAATCGGGGTGGTGTGCTGGCGTCCGCTGGGTACGATTCTTTGCATTACCCCATTCAACTTCCCGATCAATATTGCTATGCACAAAA
>NZ_CBFIHX010000037.1:0-28991 GCF_965662505.1 Pseudomaricurvus sp.
TTATAAGATCAGTACCAATCAATGCATTTTTGACGGGAATCTACGCTTTATGGCGACCATTTTGGTTCTGCACGGCCCGAACCTGAATTTACTTGGCACCCGGGAACCTGAAATTTACGGTGCAACCACACTGGAAGACATCAACCAAAGCCTGACCACCCGCTGTCAGGCCAACGGCCACCAACTGCTGACCCTGCAAAGCAATGCCGAGCATGTCCTCATCGACCGAATACACGCTGCAAAAGCGGAAGGCGTCGACTTTATCCTGATAAATCCAGCTGCCTTTACCCACACCAGCATCGCCTTGCGCGACGCTCTGGCGGGTGTAGAGATCCCGTTTATCGAACTGCATCTGTCCAATGTGCACAGTCGAGAGAGCTTCAGGCACCACTCTTATTTATCGGATATCGCTCAGGGCGTTATCTGTGGCTTTGGTGCACAAAGCTACGAACTGGCTCTAAGTGCAGCACTGGAAAAGCTGTCCCAGGGACTGTAGCTAGAGACTGCTGCCCTTAAACACTACGAGACACTATCGAATACGTACCCATTAACTCAACCCACTGACTTAACCAACACCTCAAGGTCGCAACCCGACCTCAGTTAAACGACAGGAAATCACTTATGGATATTCGCAAAATCAAAAAACTGATCGAACTGCTGGAAGAGTCCGATATCGGTGAACTGGAAATCAAAGAGGGTGAAGAATCTGTACGCATCAGCCGCAATGCGCCCGCGGCCTTCGCTGCTCCTCAGATGATGGCTGCCCCCGCTGCGGCTCCTGCAGCTGCCCCTGCTGCAGCTCCAGCTGCTGCCCCCGCAGAAGAAAAGAAAGACACCTTCAGCGGCCACGTTGTGAAGTCCCCGATGGTAGGCACCTATTACGCAGCCCCAAGCCCTGGCTCCCCCGCTTTCATTCAGGTTGGCCAGCACGTTAAACAAGGCGATGTCATCTGCATTGTTGAAGCCATGAAGATGATGAACCAAATCGAAGCCGATAAAGCCGGTGTTATCGAAGCCATTCTGGTAGAAGACGGCGATGCCGTAGAATTTGACCAGCCTCTGGTAACTATTGTTTAAGTTTTAATGCATACACCCTTCTTAAGGATGCATACACAGAGGATCTGGCATGTTTGAAAGAATACTGATTGCAAACCGCGGCGAAATCGCGCTGCGTATTTTGCGAGCCTGTAAAGAAATGGGCATCAAAACCGTCGCCGTGCACTCTCAGATTGACCGCGATCTGAAGCACGTCCGCCTGGCCGACGAATCCGTGTGCATTGGCCCGAATTCGTCCACCGAAAGCTACCTTAATATTCCACGCATCATCAGCGCCATGGAAATTACCGATTCGGTTGCCGTGCATCCGGGTTACGGTTTCCTTGCGGAAAACGCCGACTTTGCCGAGCAGGTACAAAAAAGCGGTTTTACCTTCATCGGTCCAAGCGCAGATGTCATTCGGCTTATGGGAGATAAAGTCTCTGCCATCAAAGCCATGAAAGAAGCAGGCGTCCCCACCGTACCGGGCTCCAACGGGCCACTGCCCGAAGATGCCGAAGTGTGCCTGAAACACGGTCGCGAGATTGGCTACCCGGTCATCATCAAGGCTGCAGCCGGTGGTGGTGGTCGAGGAATGCGCGTTGTGCACACCGAATCCGCCCTGCTGAACTCCATTCGCGTGACCAAGGCCGAAGCCCTCGCAGGTTTTGGTGATGACACCGTCTACATGGAGAAGTATCTGCAGAACCCCCGCCACGTGGAAGTTCAGGTACTGTCTGACGGACAGGGTAATGCCGTGCACTTTGGAGATCGCGACTGCTCACTGCAACGCCGCCACCAAAAAGTTCTGGAAGAAGCGCCTGCGCCCGGCATCGATCCCGCAGCCCGCGAAAAGGTCTACGAGTCCTGCGTCAATGCGTGTATCAATATCGGCTATCGCGGTGCAGGTACTTTTGATTTGCTGGATGAAGACGGCAACTTCTACTTCATCGAAATGAACACCCGCATTCAGGTCGAGCACCCGGTTACCGAGATGGTGACAGGGTTTGATTTGATCAAAGAACAAATTCGTGTGTGTTCCGGTGAGAAGCTATCCGTCACTCAGGATGATATTACCGTTAAAGGTCACGCTTTCGAGTGCCGTATCAATGCGGAAGATCCAAAGACCTTTATGCCTTGTCCAGGCACTGTGAATCAGTTTCACACGCCTGGCGGGCTGGGCGTTCGGGTCGATTCGCATCTGTACAGTGGCTACACCGTCCCTCCCACTTACGACTCCATGATCGCCAAAGTCATTACCTACGGCGATACCCGTGACGAGGCGCTGGCTCGCATGCGTCACGCTCTGGACGAACTGGTGGTAGACGGTATTCGTACCAACATACCTCTGCAGAAGGACTTGGTCCGCGATGCTGGCTTTGCCAAAGGTGGTGTCAACATTCACTACCTGGAGAAAAAGCTGGGACTATAACCCCAGACTTGTGCTTCTCCAAAAACCGCGACAGCTTAACGGCTCCGCGGTTTTTTTAGGCCTGCAATTTGTTCGCACCAGCGTTGTGATTTTTCCGGGAGTTGATAAGCTGGCAGCTCATCAGCAACACCCATCCCGCGCGAGGACGACTTCGCCACACCATCCACCGATGGCCGGACATTCACCCGGGGACGACCCCATCATCTGACAATACAGATCAGGAGACGTCATCATGGCCTGGATCATTTTGCTACTTGCGGGTTTACTGGAAATTGCCTGGGCCATAGGCCTCAAATACACCGAGGGATTTACTCGCCTGTGGCCGTCCATCTGGACATTGGCCGCACTCATCACCAGTTTTTTACTGCTGGGTCTGGCAATGAAGTCACTGCCGGTGGGCACCGCTTACAGTGTATGGGTGGGTATTGGGGCTGCTGGAACGGTGATACTGGGGATCTGGCTGTTTCACGAACCGGTGAGCCCCCTGCGCATCATCAGTGTCGGACTCATTCTCGCCGGGGTAGCCGGGTTGAAACTGGCGACTCCAGGTTGAGCCGCCTACATTGATGAGACATTCAGTCTTCGCTGTTGCCGTTGTCCCGAGCTTCTAACAAGTGACCCAGCTTGCCCTTCTTTGTTTCCAGATATTTAATGTTATGAGGGTTGCGACCACTTTCGTGAGCGACACGCTCCACCACATTAATGCCTAGTTCCTGCAGGGCTTTGACCTTGCGGGGATTATTGGTCATCAGACGAATCTCGGCAATGCCCATATGTTCCAGCATGGGTTTTAAAATAGAGTAATCACGCATATCCGCACCGAAACCCAACTGCTCATTGGCTTCTACCGTGTCGGCGCCATTATCTTGCAAGTGGTAGGCTTTAATTTTGTTCATCAAACCAATGCCGCGCCCTTCCTGACGCAGATAAAAAATAACCCCACGCCCCTCTATGGCAATGCGGTGCATCGCTGCCTGTAATTGGGCACCACAATCGCAACGCAGACTGAACAGCGCATCACCGGTCAAACACTCCGAATGAATTCGAGCCAACACGGGCTCCGAATCGTCAATCTGACCCATGCTTAAAACCACATGCTCTTTACCGGTTTCGGTATCTTCAAAGCCGTGCATGTCAAAAATGCCCATAGAAGTGGGCAATTTGGAAGACTCAATGTAATGGACGGTCACTAATCCAACCTCTTACTGTCGCGCCTGGACAGGGCTCTTCACTTCACCAGTCAAGATATTTACCCGTTGCCAACTGCTGCGCGTTTAATACTGACTCTGAAAAACCAGTACACCATTTTCTTTAAACATTTCGACGCGATTGAGATAACTGTTTCCCAAGAGAATCGTTTCCGGGAAGTTACTCATACTCACAATAGCCTCAACATTCTCTACCGACACCGTACCGACAGTCACACGAGACAGCATCACTTTGTACCCGTTTACATAACCATTAGCCGTGCTGATCGGAATCAACTTGCCATTTCGATAATCAATGCCTAACGCCTTGGCCTGAGGCAAGCTCATTGCCACGGCGGTCGCCCCCGTATCCACCATTACCGACACCGGATGACTGTTTATACGTGCCGGCGTCAGGTAATGTCCACCGCGACCTGGCTGCAATCGAACCTCGCGGGTTTCGGCCGCCTGAAAGTTTGCCGAGATGCGTTTCGACATCCCCAACTGATATTGCTTGCCATCTATCTTAATCACAGCCTCACGGCTGTTAGCCGCTACTAACGTGACGCCCTGATAGGTGCTGCCAGCCTTGAGCAATTTATTTTCGCCATTGATCACCAACAGAGCGCTGCCAGCAAACAGGCCTCTCACTTCCACATTCGCGGCATTGACTGCGAAAGCCACCAGTGCAAAACCAAAACACAGCAGCCACCGCAACCACATTACAGCCACCACCAATAACACACATTCATGCACGCCAACGCCATCACACCGGCCAGCACGTCATCGATCATAATGCCAAAACCGCCGTGAACATGTTCATCCAGCCAGCGAATAGGCCAGGGCTTCAATACATCAAAAATTCGAAAAAACACAAACCCCAGCAGCACCCACAACCACCCTGCCGGTGCAGCAATCATCGTAATCCAGTAACCGACAAACTCATCCCACACAATGCCCGGGTGATCGTGAACCCCCATGTCTTTGGACGTCTTATCGCACAGATAAACACCTACGATGAAGGTCACCACCAGCGCCAGCAGATACCAACCCAGAGGCAACATCGCCAACAGCAAATACAAAGGTATCGCCACCACAGTTCCGGCGGTTCCCGGAGCCTTGGGAGACAGGCCTGAGCCAAACCCAAATGCCAACCAGTGCACCGGTTTTGCCACTAAACCTGAAAACGTTGGGCTACTGCTCACTTGCACTCCCACATTAAGCTCCCGAACTCTGCTCATCAGGATTGAAGTGCTGAAATCCTTGGCCGCTCGGCACAACTCGCTCACCCTTGTACCAGCAGGCAACGCCCTGATCCCGGGTAATTTCACCAATGGGATAAGCTTCAAGCTTGCCGCTTTCGACTAACCCTTCCAGCTCGTCAACGTTTTCCGGCGAGACAGTAAAACACAATTGATAATCGTCGCCGCCACTGAGCGCCCACTCCAACCCCTGCTCAAACGACACCAGTTTTGCCACGGGTTCCGACAGCGGAATTTGTTCCAGATGAATACTGGCGCCCACCACACTCTGCTCGCAGATGTGGCCAAGGTCGGCAATCAAACCATCGGAAATATCGATAGCGGAGTTTGCTAATCCCACCAACCTTTGACCAGCTTCCACCTGTGGCTGAGGACGGTAATAGCGATCCATAAAATAATTAAAGGCCGACTTACCCACACCCAGCTCTTGCTTGATGACTGCCAGCGCAGCGGCACCATCACCGAGCGCACCCGTGACATAAATCTGATCCCCTGGGGAGGCACTCCCCCGCAACAGGGCGGCACCGGGAGACACCGCACCGTGAACCTGAATCGTCATGCTCAGATTGCCACGCGTGGTGTCACCTCCCACCAAAGCCACGCCGTACTCTCTTGCCACACGAAACAATCCCTGAGAAAAAGCTTTTACCCACTGAGCATCGGCTTTCAGCAAAGTCAGCCCGAGCGTGAACCACAATGGCTCCGCCCCCATGGCTGCCAGATCACTCAAATTGACCCGAAGAGCCCGCTCAGCAATCAATTCCGGATCGGCATTTTTGGGGAAGTGAACATCGCCCACCAGGGTGTCCATGGAAACCGCCAACTGCTGACCCACCGGAATTTCCAGCAGCGCGCAGTCATCGCCAATACCCATCGCGACGCCCATGCCTCCGGACTCCTGCCGGAAGTAGGTTTCGATCAATTCAAATTCACCCAGGGACATAATCTTCCTTGTCTGGCTTTACTTTATTTTCAGAACCGTCACAGAGATTTAATAATGGCTGTGTACCAACGACCCAATAATGTCTTAGCGAGACGCTTTCACTTCAACCGCTCTGTGTTCGGCGGCCACTTTGTCGAGAACACCATTGATAAACTTGTGACTGTCCGTTGCGCCAAACTTCTTCGACAGCGAGACTCCCTCATTGATCACCACTTTGTAAGGGACATCAATTCGAGACATCAATTCATAAGTCGACATCCGCAACAAGGCCTGCGTAATCGGATCGAGCTCACTTTGCTCACGCTCTTTCAGATAGCCTTTATAAGCCTCATCCACCTCGGTCAGGCGCTGGGGAACACCATGAAGAATTTCGCGAAAATAGGCGATGTCCACTTTGCTCATATCATTATCAGAGTGAAACTCCGCCTCGATCACATTGATCGCTGCGGAGGTCATGCTCCACTGATACAGCGCCTGCATGGCGTAGTGTCGTGCTTTGCGGCGGGCCGCTGGAGAAACTGTCATTCCGGTGTTTGCTCGTGTTGTCTTTCAGTAATATAAGTGGTCACAGCTTTCGTTGAAGTTGTGACCCTGTCTGTTCGCTGGTGATTACACCTTATCCAATAAGGAAACCATTTCGAGAGCCGTAATCGCAGCCTCTTGTCCCTTGTTGCCCGCTTTTGTTCCAGAGCGCTCAATGGCCTGCTCGATAGAATCGACGGTCAGGACACCGAAGGTAACGACGGTATCTGCATTCAGAGATACTTGGGACAAACCTTTGGTGCACTCGCCGGCCACATATTCGAAGTGCGGTGTGCCGCCACGAATCACGGCACCCAAAGCGATAATTGCATCGAACTCGCCCTTATTGGCCAGACGTTGAGCCAACAGCGGGAACTCAAACGCGCCGGGTGCGTAATAAATGCTGATTTGGTCATCGCTGATGCCATGACGACGCAACGTATCCAGTGCGCCGTCTTTCAGGCTTTCAACCACAAAGCTGTTCCAGCGACTGACAATCAAGGCGTACTTGCCTTTGCAGTTGGTGAAATCCCCTTCAATCACATTTATCTGGCTCATTGGCATTCTCTCTTCAATGGTTAGCTCTTAACAGATTTGTCACTGCAATTATTCAGCGGCGTCCGATGCCCGGTTATCAATGTATTCAGACACTTCCAAATCAAAACCGGAGATCGCATTAAAACGGAACGGCGCGCTCATCAAACGCATTTTCTTGATTCCCAGATCGCAGAGAATCTGCGAGCCGGTACCCACCTGCTTGTACACCAGATCCTGACTGGGACGCTCCTGCTTGCCGGACAGCATCCAGTCGATACTGTCTTCGATATCGTTAGCGCTCTCGTTGTGGCAAATCATCACCACCGCACCGCGCCCCTCTTTCGCCACGGTTTCAATGGCGCGATCAAATGTCCAGGGCAGAAATTCGCGATCGCTGCTACGACGCACTTTGAACACGTCCCGCGCGGTGCTGCCTACGTGCACGCGTACCAGTGCTGGCTCGCCGTCACGAAGGTTGCCCATGGTCAGCGCAAAGTGTTTCTCCTGACGCGCCTTATCCAAATAGGTGTGCAGCGTAAATTCACCGTACTGGGTTTGAATGGTGCGTTCGTTAATGCTTTCAACGGTTTTCTCGTTGATAGAGCGATACTGAATCAGATCGGCAATGGTGCCAATTTTCAGATTATGCTGTTGCGCGAACAGCTCCAGATCCGAACGGCGCGCCATGGTGCCATCTTCGTTCATGATCTCGACAATGGCGGCTGCGGGTTCAAAACCGGCCAGACGAGATAAATCACAACCGGCCTCTGTATGCCCTGCACGACTCAGCACACCACCAGGCTGAGCCATCAGTGGAAAGATGTGACCGGGCTGTACAATATCAGCAGCTTTAGCATCACGAGCAACCGCTGCGCGAATGGTGCGAGCTCGGTCGGCCGCAGAAATACCGGTAGTGACGCCTTCAGCAGCCTCAATAGAAACGGTAAAGTTGGTTGAGTGCTGCGCGTGGTTATCTGAAACCATCAGCGGCAGATCCAGCTGTTTGCAGCGTGCCGGTGACAGCGTCAGACAAATCAATCCGCGAGCGTGGGTCGCCATAAAGTTAATATCTTCAGGACGCACCTGCTCGGCAGCCATCACGATATCGCCTTCATTTTCACGATCTTCATCATCCATCAGGATGACCATCTTACCCTGGCGAATATCGTCAATCAGTTCTTCTATCGTGTTCAGTTTCATAGTCAACCTTACTCTCTGAGTGCCTTTATCTCTGGCACAAAAAAATCGTCGCTAACCGCGGTAAAAACCGTGCTCCGCCAGAAACGCCAGATCGATGCCCGAACCGGCTGCCGGATCGGCGGCTTTATCGCCTAATAATAGACGCTCCAGATAACGCGCGATGACATCCACTTCCAGGTTCACCTTGGTGCCAACCTGATAATGGCCTGTCACCGTCTTTTCAAGCGTGTGGGGAACAATGTTGAGCTCGAACTCATCACCCTCGACCGCATTGACGGTCAGGCTGGTGCCATCCACTGTAATTGAGCCCTTGTGAGCAATGTAGCGTGCGAGCTCAGCCGGCGCCTTGATGCGGAAACGCTCAGAGCGGGCATCCACCTCGCGGCTGACCACCTCACCTACACCGTCCACGTGGCCACTGACCATGTGGCCACCGAGGCGTGTTTGGGGCGTCAGAGCTTTCTCCAGATTTACCGGGATACCCACTTTCCAACCACGCAGTGTCGTGTTGTCGAGGGTTTCGACGGACACATCGGCCCAGTAACCGTCACCGGGTAACTCCACCACGGTCAGGCAGACACCATTGGTCGCGATAGAATCTCCCAGCGCGACATCGCCCAGATCCAGATCGTTGGTTTTAACCCGCAAACGCAGATCTCCACCGCTGGGCTGCAATGCGGTGATTTCTCCAACTGCTTCAACAATGCCTGTAAACATAGGGTAACTTCTGCTCTTTAATAAATTCTAAATGTGGATTTCTGCTGCTGAACCAATCTAAGGCCAGATGAATCTAGGCGTCCGGATCTGGTCGTGCGGTAATCCGCCAATCGTTGCCCACTGCACGCATATCGGTGATGGTCAACGGCAGCTGAGCCGACATGCTCTGCAATGGCAGCTCAAACAGCGGCTTTGCCTCACTGCCCATCAACTTCGGCGCCATATAGATCACGACTTCGTCCAGCAACCCGCGGCGCAAAAACGCGCCCGCCAAGTTTGAACCGGCTTCCACCAGGACTTCGTTACACTGGCGGCGTCCCAGCTCGGCCAGCAGTTTCAACAAATCCACCCGACCATCTGTATCCGACAGTGAGACCTGCTCAACACCGGCTTCAGACAGCTCCGAATCAGGTTCAGCCTGAGCTGAAACCACCAGAGAACGGGCCGGGGATTGTACCACTTTCGCACTGGCCCGTAGCTGCTGTTTGGAGTCCAAAACCACCCGCAACGGCTGAATTGCCGCCGCCAGTCCTGCATTTGGCAGTTTTAGCTCATCCTCCCGCACCGTTAGGGAGGAGTCATCGTGCAAAATCGAGCCAATTCCCGTGATAATGGCACAACTGCGGGCCCGCAATCGCTGTACATCAGCTCGTGCTGACGGCCCCGTCACCCACTTGCTTTCACCGCTGGCCATGGCCGTGCGACCATCGAGACTCATCGCCATCTTGCAGCGCACCAGAGGGCGACCGGTTTCCATGCGCTTGATAAACCCAGGGTTCAACGCCCAGGCTTCGGTTTCCAATACCGGGCCCGACACCGTCACGCCCGCAGCCTCCAGATGATCCAATCCACGGCCTGACACCTGCGGATTCGGGTCTTCCATGGCGTAAACCACTCTGCTCACGCCCGCTTTTACCAACGCCTCACAACAGGGGCCGGTTTTTCCCGTGTGACAGCACGGCTCCAGCGTGACATAAGCCGTAGCGCCCTGCGCCTGAGCACCCGCCTGCGCCAGCGCATTCACTTCCGCATGGCCTTCACCAGCTCGCTCGTGCCAGCCTTCACCCACTATCTGGTCGTCCTTTACCAACACACAACCCACCCGAGGGTTGGGCATGGTGCTGTAGAGACCTTTTTCCGCCAGATGAATCGCCCGAGCCATATAGCGGCGATCAGACTGGCTCACGGCAGATGGGTGCTGTGGTGATGTCGTTGATGATGATTCAGTTGCAGACATAAGCGGTATATCGGTAGGAATCAGAAATTAACAGTGGCCCAACCTGTCCAGGCTGAGCCGGCTTAAAACGAACCAGTTTAAAAATAGCCGACTCAAGATTCTGTCGGCAATTTTTCCAGACGATCAATCTCTTCACGGAACTCATTGAGATCTTTAAAGCGACGATAGACCGACGCAAAACGTACATAGGCCACTTCGTCCAGCGCCCGCAGTTGTTGCATCACTTTTTCGCCGATCATCAACGCCGGAATCTCCCGTTCGCCGGTGGCCTGCAGCGCGTGCTTGATCTGACTCAGTGAGGATTCAATATCCTCCATACTGACCGGGCGTTTTTCCAGGGCTCGCAACATACCTGCGCGCAACTTCTCTTCGTCAAACGGTTCGCGGGTACCATCCTGTTTAATGACACGGGGCAACAACAGCTCCGCGGTCTCGTATGTGGTGAATCGTTCATGACAGGAGAGACATTCTCTGCGACGTCTGACCTGATCACCTTCCGCCACCAGTCGTGAATCGATGACTTTGGTGTCTTCGGCACTGCAAAACGGACAATGCATGGCTATAGCCCCAAGGGTAAATTTTGCGCGGTTTAAATTTGCGCGGGCGATTTAAATTTGCGCGGATAGTACCACAGCGTCCGACGCTGTGCCTTGCCGCAGGATGTTGTTACGAGTGTTGCCACCGGCGGTCCTAATCACTCATTCAATTACTGAATTGCTTGCGGTAAGCCGCCGGCGTTTGACCAATCTGGGTGCGAAACAGACGGCAAAAATAACTGCTATCGCTGTAACCCACATCCAGGGAAATATGTTTAATGCTTTTGTCACTGTGCACCAGCAGGTCTCTGGCGGCTTCCAACCGAATTCGCTGCAGATAGGCCAACGGTTTTTCACCGGTAGCCGACGAAAAGCGTCGGGCAAAATTGCGCAAGCTCATGCCGTGATTTTTGGCCACATCGGCCAACCGCACTTCTTCTGAGTAACGGCTTTCCAGCCACGCCTGCACCTGCTCAATCAGGCGATCGCCATGGCTGCGCTGACTGCCCATGCGCAGCGGCGCGAAGTCGTAACTGCGGCGAATATCAAACAGAATATCCCGACTGATGCCCCGAGCCACACTTTCGCCGAACAGACGAATGGCAAGATTCAGCATCAAATCGCCCATGGAGTTACCACCGGCCGCACAATAAATGGTGCCACTCTCGGTAATCACTTTTTCCTTCTGCCAGGACACCTCGGGAAACAGCTGAGTAAATTCGTCGTGCTGACGCCAGTAGGTCGCCGCCTCCTGACCATCGAGATAGCCCGCTGCAGCCACCCAGTAAACACCGCACCCCATGGTCAGCACCAGCTTTCGCTGTTCCAGGTGAGGCTGCAGCCAGGGGCCAATGGCCTCATTGAACTCGGCCAATTGCTGCACGCTGGCCCAAACATGGGGCAGTATGATCACGTCCCAGTCGCAATCCTCCAGCGGACCGTCGCTGCTGATTGTTGCACCGCTGTAAGTGGTCACATCGGCGCCATCCACCGAAACCAGCTCAAATTCCAGCTTGGGACCGGGCAGTCGTTGGGCACGCCATTTAATGCCATAGAGAATGTCACGACAGGTCATCAAGTTGCCGCCGTACACATTGTCCGTTGCCAATACCGCAACTCTTATGACTGGATATTCTTCACTCATGCACCAACCCCCACCAAAGCAGGGACAGATTATACACTATGGCGCATTTGTCGCATCATTTGCGTTAAAATACCGATTCGGAAGGTGCCATAAAACGTCTTTATTTCTCCTCTACAATGGTTACGACAACGGCAGTCCGCTACAAAGCCAAGGTCAGTGCCTTCAGGCCATATCATGCAACCGGAAAACAACGGCTCGACAACAGGTCAAAGCTGGCCAACAATGCAATATAAGTGTCACGCAACTGTCATATCATGCTGCCAATCACTGCTTTATTTCTATCGAAGGGATCGTAACCAATGCTGCAAGACACCCGAACCATGGACAAAATCCTGATGGCCGCTGCCAACGAAAATTCTGTCGACACACCGATTGTCCCACGGGAGCTCAGCTGGCTGTCTTTTAACGAACGAGTAATGCAGGAAGCCAGCGACCCGAACACCCCCATCATCGAGCGAATGCGCTTTCTCGGCATCTTCTCCAACAACATGGATGAATTTTTCCGGGTTCGGGTTGCCGAGGTCCGCCGCCACATCCTGCTGCCGCAAATGGCTCACGAGCCCTCGGAAGATCTGGTGGATGACGAAACCCTGATGCAGGACATTCAGGACAAGGTGGTCAAACTCAACAAGCAGTTCGACAAGCTCTACAAACAGGTTTCCAAAGAGTTGCAGCAGAGCAACATTTACATCCTGCCCAGCCACAACGACATGAGTGAAGACCAATCCCAGTGGCTGAAGCAGTATTTTCGCACGTCAATCCGACCGTTTATCTGCCCTATTATCGTTCACAAAGACATGGATCTGGGGTCGCGCCTCAGCGACGACGACTTTTATCTGGCCGCCGAGCTGGAGCTGGACGGTAACACCGAGCACGCATTGATCGAGGTGCCGACCAAGGAAATTTCACGCTTTATCCTGCTGCCCAACAACAGCCGCCAGCAGCAATTCCTGCTGTTGGACGATGCCATCAAGCATTGCCTGCATGATATTTTCGGCTCCGTATTCGAGTACGACACGATTCAGGCTTTTTCCTTCAAAATGACCCGCGACGCCGAACTGAACCTCACTGACGACATTGAGCAGAGCGTGCTGGATAAAATGTCGAAGGGTTTGCGTCGCCGCCTGCAGGCAGAGCCTGTACGTCTTGTGTACGATCAGGACATGCCCGAATCCATCCTCAAGATGCTCACCAAACGGCTGAAGTTCTCCTCGCACGACTCCATGATTCCCAGCGGCCCCTACCGCAACTTCCGGGATTTTATCGGCTTTCCCAACGTTGGCGGTGTCTCGCTGGAACATCGCAAACTGCCTCCGGTACCGAGTCATGCCTTCGACAATAACGACAACGCACTGGACGCCATCGCCAAAGAGGACATCCTTCTTTACTACCCATACCATTCCTTTGGCTACTTTACCGAATTACTGCGTCAGGCAGCCTTTGATCCACGGGTCAGCAAAATCACCATCAACGTCTATCGGGTTGCCAAGGATTCCCGCGTTCTGCACGCCCTCTGCGATGCCGCTCGCAACGGGAAAAAAGTCACGGTGGTCGTAGAACTGCAGGCACGCTTTGATGAGTTCAACAATATCGAACTGTCGAAACAGCTGGAGGCCGCGGGCATCCATGTGGATTTTGGTATCCCCACGCTGAAAGTGCACTCCAAACTCTGCCTCATCGAACGCCGGGAAGGCAATGAGTTGAAGCTCTACGCCCACATCGGGACCGGTAACTTCCACGAAGGCAACGCCAAAATCTACACCGATTTCAGTTACTTTACCGCGCATCCCGAGATCACCGCCGAAGTCGCACAGGTTTTTGAGTTCATCAAATACAGCTACAAGCCTTTTGACTTCAAGCACCTGATTGTCTCGCCGATGAACAGCCGCAGCTCCATCGCAGCACTGATCGAAGAGGAGATTCGTCAGGCACAAGCTGGAAATCCCGCTTACATTCACATCAAGGTGAATAATCTGTGTGATAACCACATTGCCGAATTACTGTGCCGCGCCAGCCAGAACGGCGTCGAGGTCAGAATGGTGATTCGCGGCATGTGCTCACTGCAAACCGACACCAAAGGGATGAGCGATAACATCCACGTCACCAGTATTGTGGATCGTTTCCTGGAGCACGCCCGGGTCTTGGTCTTCGGCAATCAGGGCGATCCCAAGGTCTTTATCACCTCCGCAGACCTGATGAAGCGCAACCTGGATCACCGGGTCGAAGTCGGCGTACCCATTTACGACAAACTCCTGAAACGGCAGATTCTCGACATCTTTAAACTGCAGATGAGCGACAATACCAAGGCCCGGATTATCGATAAAAAGCAGAGCAACCCCTATATTCAGCCCACTACGAGCAAAAAGGTACGTTCTCAAATTGCGATCCATCAATATCTGAGTAGAATTGAAAAAGAACATCGCGAAACTGACTATGACTAACGTCGTAGAATTGACCATGACTAGCCTCGCGAAACTGACCATGACTGATGTCCCTCGCGAGGTCATCACTCCAAAACTGAGGACGCCCAGTGCCAGAACGCCCCCGTCGCATTGCTGCCATCGATTTAGGATCCAACAGCTTCCATATGACGCTGGCAGAACTGGGGCCACTGGGCATCAAGACCTATCATCGGGAAAAGCGTAGGGTTCGCCTGGCAGCCGGGCTTAATGATGCCAACCAACTGGACGAAGCCGCTCAAACCCGCGCACTGGAAACACTGAGCGTCTTTGGTCAGATTCTGGAAGAGTTTCAACCAGATGATGTCCGCGCCGTGGGCACGTTTACATTTCGCACAGCCACCAACATTCACAGCCTCACTCAACAAGCCCTCAAAGTCCTGCCCTACCCCATTGAGATCCTCTCCGGCACCGAAGAAGCCCGCCTGATTTATCAAGGCGTCAGCCACGACCAGCACCTGCCGGACAACACCCTGGTGGTGGATATTGGCGGCGGCAGCACCGAACTGATCATAGGCCAGACGACCGAAGCCAAACTGCTGCACAGCTGCAACATGGGCTGCGTCAGTCTGACGGAGCGATTTTTCCCCAGCGGAGAAATTACGGCTCAGGCCTTCCGCCGAGCCAGCCTGTATTCTGCACAACAGCTTGAGAGCATCCGCATGCGCTACCTGGCCAAGGGCTGGGAGTTGGCCATTGGCTCTTCAGGCACGATCAAATCCTTAAGCCAGTGCGCCAGCGAACTGGGGCTTTCCGATGGCACCCTGACCCCTGCGGTACTGCAGGACCTGAAAGCACGCCTGATCAGCGCCGGCCATATCGACAACATTGATATCCCCGGTCTCAATGAAGATCGCAAACCCGTCATATCCAGTGGGCTCGCCATTCTGATTGCGGTGTTCGATTTACTGGAAGTCAGCAGCATGAACTACTGCGACTCGGCGTTGCGGGAAGGTCTGCTGTTTGACCAGCAGGATCGGTTGCAGCATCACGACATTCGCCATCTCAGCGTGTCGCAACTGGCTAAACGCTTTGGTTGCGATCCGCATCAGGCCCAGAAGGTCGCGAAGACCGCACAGACCATGTTTGATTCAGTCGCCGCGTCCTGGCAACTGAACAATCTGGATTATCACCAGTTTCTGTACTGGTCTTGTCAGTTGCACGAGATAGGCCATCACATCAATCACCTCAGCTGCCACAAGCACGCCGCCTACATCGTCCGCAATTCCGCCATGGCGGGGTTTAACGCTGAGCAGCAGGCCATCCTCTCTTTCTTGCTACTGTCGCAAAGAAAATCTCTCAAGATAGACCAGTCGCCTACTTTCGATGTGTATGACTCCACCACCACCTTGAAAATCATTTTACTGCTGCGTCTGGCTATCCGCTTAAATCAGTTTCGTCAGAGCGACACGCTGGACAGCTTTGAAGTCTCCGCCAACCGCAACAAACTCACCATAGTATTTCACACCATCTGGAAGGACCGGCAGGAACTCTTCAGCAGCGATTTGGAAGCTGAGCAGGAACAATTTCAGCCACACGGTATTGAACTGGATTATGTCTTTCTGGGGTAACCCGGGTTAACTGACCAGGCTCCAGACACCACCGCTACGGCTCACAATGTTCTGACATCATATAGACCTGATTTGGGGTCACCTTTAAGGTAATATCCTCCCAACAGAGCTCTATCAGCAAAAACGTGCTTCATCCATTGCCCCTGACGATCGGACACCACCATGGATTTCTTTTGGATTTTATTTGCCTTTATGTGCGGCCTTGGCGTCAAAGCACTCGCCCTGCCGCCTATGGTGGGGTACTTGATCGCAGGCTTTGCCTTAAATTTTATCGGCATTGAACCCGATGATTCGCTACAGGGACTGGCCGATCTCGGCATCACCCTGATGTTGTTTACCATTGGCCTAAAACTAAACATTCGCGATCTGACCAAGCCTGAAGTCTGGGCCGGCACCAGCTTAATGATGGGCGTGTGGATCCTTATTTTTGGCGGAATCATTCTGGGTATCGGTGCACTGTCGCTGTCGATTTTCACCGATTTAAACCTGACAACAGCAGCTCTCGTGGCATTTGCCGGCAGTTTTTCCAGCACCGTGTGTGTCGTCAAGCTGCTGGAAGACAATGGTGAAATGCGCACTCGTCACGGACGGCTGGCGATTGGCGTGCTGGTCATGCAGGACATTATCGCCGTTCTGTTTCTGGTGTTTGCGACGGGAAAAGCACCGAGTCCCTGGGCGCTGCTTCTGTTCGCTCTGATTCCTGCCCGACCGCTGCTGGGACAGTTGCTGAAAAGCGCCGGTCACGGCGAGCTACTCCCTCTCACCGGTTTTTTTCTGGCGCTGGGCGGTTACGAACTGTTCAGCCTGGTGAACATCAAGGGGGATCTCGGTGCGTTGATCGCTGGCATGCTGCTGAGCCAGCATTACAAAGCCGCTGAATTGGCCAAATCGCTGATGAGCTTTAAAGATCTGTTTTTGATTGGCTTCTTTTTGTCGATCGGTTTTACCGCGCTGCCCGACTGGTCGATGCTTGGGGTTGCGATAGCACTCTCGCTGTTGCTGCCATTGAAATTCGCGCTTTTCTTTGCGCTCTTCTCCGGACTAAAACTGCGAGCCCGAACGGCGTACCTGACATCTCTGGCTCTGGCCAACTTCAGTGAATTCGGCCTGATTGTGGCGGCCATCAGTGTCAACAGCGGCTGGCTGAACAAGGAATGGCTGGTCATTCTCGCTCTGGCGGTATCGCTCTCGTTTGTGTTTACCAGCA
Source organism: Pseudomaricurvus sp. (assembly GCF_965662505.1). Lineage (NCBI taxonomy): Bacteria > Pseudomonadati > Pseudomonadota > Gammaproteobacteria > Cellvibrionales > Cellvibrionaceae > Pseudomaricurvus > Pseudomaricurvus sp. The sequence continues at coordinate 16,990 of NZ_CBFIHX010000037.1, forward strand.
TTATTTATCGCTCGTCACACACGATCTACCGCAGACACAAAAACTTTATTCGACGCTTCGAACGCCCTAACCGTCTGGCCGAAGATATTTTTGTGCAACCCGCCAGCGCCGAAATTCTGGTGATCGGCATGGGTCGTGTCGGCACCGGTGCTTACGAGGCTCTCTACAACGTTGTGGAAGATCGGGTCTGGGGCATGGATTCAGACAGAGAGCGTATTCGCAGACAAAAAGAACAGGGCATGCACGTGTTCTTTGGTGATGGTGAGGATGCGGATCTGTGGGAAACCCTGGACACATCTTCCGTCAAACTGATTCTGCTTGCCCTGCCCGCCATTGAAGACAGCATCAATATCAGCCGTCAGCTGCAATCCGCTCTCTACTGCGGTCAAATTGCGGCTATCGCTCGCTACGAAGACGAACGCATTGCTCTGCTAAACTCGGGCATCGATCAGGTCTTCAACTTTTACACCGAAGCGGGTACCGGTTTTGCGGACGAAAGCCTGCGCATGATCAATGAAGCCAGATAGACCCCGTCACGCCAGAACAGGCTGACAGGTTCAGGGCAAGGTCAGAGACTCAAAAGTCAGGGGGTTAAAGGGCAGACATCCGGAATCAAGAAGTCAGGCACCGCTTCAAAACCTGCAATAACCGCCGGGCAATGTCATCGTACCCTTTCTCATTGGGATGCAAGCCATCGACGGACAACCCGGCCCAATCCGGCTCCCCCAACAGTGCCTCGCCTTCCACTAACATAAGATTATCAAATCCCTTGGCGGCTCGACGCATCACATCGCGGATCATCTCCGAGCGTTCATAAAAACGCAGGTCAAAACATTCTCTGGAAGAAAAGATGGGCGTAATCGCTACTATTGGGGTTTCTGGTTGGGCCTCCCGCAACTGTTGCAACATATGCAAATACACTTCGGCAGACTGCCGGCCATAGGACTTGCCCAAATCCAAAACCAGAGCACTGGCCGGGCAATTTGCCACATACTTGACCACCTCGGACTCACCCCGACCCGCGCCGTAAAACCCCAAATTCACAAAGTCTCGATTCAGGTGTCTGGAAATAATTGCCGGATAACTCATGCACGACAAATGAACACCGGCACCCTGCACGATAGAGGAACCGTAAAACACCAACGGCAACTCATCAATATAGGGTTCTGCTGCAGAAATCTCCGCCTCGGTTTTCAAACCAATTGCCTGTAAATCGATTTCCTGCTCATGAGGCAAATACAGTTCAATTTGGCGATTAATTTCAGGCAAGCCCTGAAACACCATCACCTCATCCGTGGTGCCCTCTTTCAGTATCACCGTACGCCAGTAAACACCGTCAACAACACAATCAATGCCGTGATCCTTAGCCAGGGAATACGCCTGACAACGCAACCATAAACGCGGTGAATTGGTGACAAAGCGCAGACGGACACCCGCGGGAAACCGAGCCTGCTCTACCACTCCCGGCGGCAACAGGTCTTTTCCTGACTCGGGCAAACGGTGATAGCGATCTGCCTTTACCGCCAGTCCATGACATTGAAAACGGGTATCGGGCAGGGAGTGCCATTGTGTATCGGTCATAGTGTTCTTTTACCAACCCCAGTGAGTCTTAACCATCGCAGCGCTCTCTGACTAACATCAAAAAACAATGAGCAAAGCCAGATAGGGCACAATAGTGAACATGAACGAGGCCAGCTTGTATCTCATCATGCCCACATAGTGGATTTCAATGAAGCGCTCTTGCGGGATAGGAAACCAGCGGCTGTGCATGCGATAGACCCAGTTCCCGGCCACCGACATCATCACAAACCAATAGGTGACAATCACGATATTGATCACCGCGCACCAGCCCAGCACACTGCGCAGAACCTCGATTAATCCTGTATCAACAGACATTTATCAACCCTCTTGCCTCTTTACCTCGTACGGGTCATACAAGTTTAGACGCTCTTTAGACATCATTGACCCGATTCAGGGATTCGCCGTCAACAAAGGCCTGCAGGTTATCCACCGCAATGCCCATCAAGCGTTGACGTGCCTCTTTAGTTGCCCAGGCAATATGTGGCGTGATGGTACAGTTGTTCAGGGAATATAAGGGATGATCAACCGGTGGCGGCTCTGTCGCCAAGACATCCAAAGCCGCACCGGCAATACGCCTTTGCAACAGAGCGTCATAAAGCGCTGCCTCATCAATCAAAGGCCCGCGCCCAGTGTTAATCAGATACGCGGAGGGTTTCATTAACGAGAGAAATTCAGCATTGATGAATCCTTTATTCTCCTCAGTGAGAGGACAGTGCAAACTGATGACATCACTTCTGGAGGCCAGTGTGCTGAGATCCACATGGCTGACATTGGCAGGCAAGTCCGCTGGGAGAGTTCGGGTGTGCACCAGCACTTCCATGCCAAAAGCCAAGGCTACCTGGGCAACCTGACGGCCGATGGCACCATAACCCACCACACCCAACGTTTTGCCCGCAAGCTCCACCATATTGTGGTCGTAGTAACAGAAATCATCCGATCGGGACCAGCGCCTGGCTTTGACACTCTGATCGTAATAACCCACCGGCTGCGCCCAGTGCAGCAGTTGAGCAAACACAAATTGAGCCACCGAAGCGGTTCCATAGGCCGGCGTATTGGTGACCACGATGCCACGGCGTGACGCAGCGTCAACATCGATGACGTTGTAGCCGGTAGCGGTCACCCCCAGGTATTTGAGATTGGGCAACTGCGCCATCACCTCATCGCTAAACACCACCTTGTTGGTCAACACGGCATCCGCCGCCTGACAGCGTTCAATTACCTCGTCAGACGAAGAGCGCTCATAGATATGACAGTCTCCCAGAGCTCTCACGTCATCCCAGGAGATATCTCCAGAATTCAGGGTGTAACCGTCCACCACAACAATGTTCATCGACTTCCCTCACCTTTTGTATCCACGAGCAACAATCATTAGCCATCATCAGGCATAAAAAAACCGGAGACAAGCTCCGGTTTTTTATCAACGCTTATGGACGTTTTATCAGTCAGCGGCTTGTATTAGTCCGCGTAAACAGGGAAGCGTTGGCACAGCTCCAGCACCTTGCCTTTGACGTCAGCAATAACCTGCTCAGAAGTGCCGTTTTCCAGGCTTTCCAGCACGTCACACATCCAGTTGGTCAGCTGTACGGTCTCTTCCGTACCAAAACCACGGGTGGTGATGGCAGGAGTACCCACGCGCAGACCAGAAGTCACAAACGGTGAACGCGGGTCATTAGGCACTGAGTTTTTATTCACAGTGATGTTCGCCGCACCCAGAGCCGCATCGGCGTCTTTACCGGTGTATTCTTTACCGATCAGATCCACCAGCATCAGGTGGTTCTCAGTACCGCCTGAAACTATTTTAATACCGCGCTCGATAAAGGTAGCAGCCATCGCTTTGGCGTTAACTACAACCTGCTTTTGGTACTCTTTGTACTCGTCGGACATGGCTTCTTTAAACGCCACCGCTTTCGCCGCGATCACGTGCATCAGAGGGCCACCCTGACCACCAGGGAAAACCGCAGAATTCAGCTTTTTCTCGATAGCTTCGTTGGCCTTGGCCAGGATGATACCGCCGCGAGGGCCACGCAGAGTTTTGTGCGTGGTGGACGTCACAACATCGGCAATCTGTACAGGGTTCGGGTAAACACCCGCCGCCACCAGACCCGCCACGTGCGCCATATCCACAAACAGGTAAGCGCCAACTTTGTCAGCGATTTCGCGGAAACGGCCCCAATCCATAATCTGGGAGTAGGCCGAGAAACCGGCAATGATCATCTTCGGCTTGTGCTCAACCGCCAGACGTTCAACCTCATCGTAATCAACTTCACCGGTGTCGGTGTTCAGACCGTACTGCACTGCATTGTAGGTCTTACCAGAAAAGCTGACAGAAGCACCGTGGGTCAGGTGGCCACCGTGAGCCAGGCTCATACCCAAGATCGTGTCACCCGGTGCACACAGCGCCTGGTAAACCGCCGCATTGGCCTGAGAACCGGAGTGCGGCTGCACATTGGCGTAATCAGCACCAAACAGCTCTTTAGCGCGCTCGATGGCCAGGCCTTCCGCTTTGTCTACGTACTCACAACCACCGTAATAGCGCTTGCCGGGGTAGCCTTCAGCGTATTTATTGGTCAACTTGGTACCCTGAGCCACCATCACCATTGGGCTGGTGTAGTTTTCAGAAGCAATCAGTTCGATGTGCTCTTCCTGGCGGCGCTCTTCTTCCTGGATAGAGGCCCAGAGCTCTGGATCAAAGTTTTCAATAGTTTGTGATTTATCAAACATGGGATAACCCTGTAGTAGACGATGTAGTAAACAACGAAAATGGACAAAGAATTGGGACAGTCATTTAAGGGCGCGAATTGTACACCATTCACCCACCAAATCGCATGCCTTTGGCACGATTTTCCACAAACCCAAAAAGCCAACACGCAATCTATAGCAAAAAGGCATTAAGCATCTCTGAAAACAGGCCGATACACCTGTCATAGAGCCAAGTTATCGCCCACTAACCTCCCTAACCTAAGTAGGCAGACGATGACAAAGGCTCACTGCAATCATTCACTTTAGGAATTTTCGACCTATGCACAGCCTCAAACTCAAAATTGCCGCTCCGCTAGTGCTTCTGGCCGGCTTTATGCTGCTGGTAGGATTGATTGACAGCCGCTCGATCAATCAACTGGAACAGGACACTTCCACACTATCACAACGCTTTATTCCTGCGCTGGACGCTGTCCTTCAAGCAGATCGTGACCTGTACCAGTCCCGACTTGCAGAATACGCCTACGTAAATGCCACATCCGACTCTGGGCGCAAGTCAGCAACGGCGGCCTATGACGAAAATCTACAGCAAGCTAAGGAGCGCATGAAGGTTTACACCGACCTGAGCACCGACTTCCCGCAAATGAAATTGCAGCAAAACGCTCTTGATAATGCCTTCAACGCTTGGGAGGACAGCTCCAGGCAGGCATTCAGGCTCATCGAACAAGGCGAATTCGCTAGCTCTCTGGAATTAATTAACGGACCCGGCAGCGAGAAATTCGAAACTTTGAGAAATTTCTTTGACAGTGCTGGTGAATCAATTAATCAGGCTATTGAGCACCAAAATCAGGTAACTCAGGAAGACGTTTCTAAAATGGAAACCCTGTCGAAAACAGTTATCGGCGTGTTACTAGTGATGGCGATAGCAGTTATCTACTTTTTCCCCAAAATGGTGGTGAATCGCATTGCCGACATTCGCAGCCGCATTGAGGAAATTGCTGCAGGTGACGGCGACCTGACTCAAACGATAACCATCAACCAAAAGGATGAGCTTGGCGACTTGGCTCAATCGTTCAATGGCTTTGTTGCCAGCTTGCGTGAGATCATCACGGCCCTGAAACAGGAAACCGACCAGATCATTGGTGCCACCAACACTCTGGACACCTCTTCACGGGAAGCCAACAACACCGCAGAACAGCAATCCAGACTGGCTGATATGATTGTCACCTCGGTTCATGAGATGGCCACAGCCACCAAGGAAATTGCCGAGTCTGCCCAGCATACATCTGCTCAGGTAGACGATATCAGCCGTCTGACCAAAGACGGTGAAACCGCTGTCAACGCATCAGTGGTACAGATGGAAACCATGAGCGACGTCATCAACAACGCCACCGAGCTGTCCAATATCCTTAAGGTGGATTCCGAAAGTATCGCTTCAGTAATTGATGTGATTCGCAGCATCGCCGAGCAAACCAACCTGCTGGCTCTCAACGCTGCTATTGAAGCGGCCCGAGCCGGTGAGCAGGGACGTGGATTCGCGGTAGTGGCTGACGAGGTACGCACTCTGGCTAACCGCACTCAACAGTCCACCGACGAAATCAACACCATGATTGAGAAACTGCACCTGGGTGTAGGTCGGGTCGTGGAAGCCATTTCCGCCGGTCAGAAAAATGTTGAAGCGTCACTGGGTACCACTCAAACCACTCGTGAAGCACTCAACACCATTATTCAGACCGTCGATCAGGTGAACATGATGGCCCTGCAAACTGCGGCAGCCACCGAAGAACAGTCTCAGGTCTCTGAAGAGGTCAATCGCAACCTGAATGACCTGAAGATCGCCACAGACACAACAACCCAACTGGTGGCATCCACCAAAGATGTGGCCGTCACACTGTTTAACGGGGCGAACGAACTGGCGGATCGGGTGGGTAACTTTAAAACCTAACTTCAACTCATTTGCCGCACAAAAAAAGCCGCTCAATGAGCGGCTTTTTGGTATCTCGCCAGCAGGTTTACTGACCGTGCTTGGAATACAACTGCTGAATACTGGAAAAGTCTTTTAACCCCTTGTCTTCAGCGCCACCGTTTTTATGCAGATTAAACAGGTTGCGCGCAGCGGTGCCCATAGGAATCGACGACTGACTGCCGACACTGGCTTCCATCGCCAGACTCAAGTCCTTCAGCATCAGATCCACCATAAAGCCAGGCTGGTAGTCGTTACTGGAAGGCACGCTGTCCATAACCCCCGGCACCGGATTGTATTTTTCCAGTGACCAGTTACAGCCAGAACTTTTCAACATAATGTCCGACAGTACCTTCGGATCGAGACCATTATCCATTCCCAGCTGCAAGGCTTCTGCTGTGCCCGTCATATGAATCGCTAACAGCATGTTGTTGCAGATTTTGGCCACCTGACCAGCACCTACATCGCCGGCGCGAAATACATTCGCCCCCATGGCATCCAACACGGGTTTAGCGTTTTCAAAATTGGCTTCCGTGCCACCCACCATAAACGCCAGAGTCCCCGCCGCCGCCGCAGCTACTCCACCGGAGACCGGTGCATCAACAAAATTCAGACCACGCTTTTCCGCCTCGGAACCCACTCGCCGGGAGTTGGCAGGTGCGATGGTGGAGCAATCCAGAATCAAAGCCGTTTTCGGGATCACATCCAGAAGTACATCACCGTCAATATAGACATTTTCGACAATCGCACCATTGGGCAACATGGAAACGACATAGTCGACATCTTCAACCGCCTTTTTAGCGCAATTGACAGGCCTGCAGCCCGCCTCGGAAGCTGCGTCCAGATTAGCGTCAACCAAATCAAAGGCGTTGACCGCAAAACCGGCCCTCACCAGATTGGCGGCCATGCCACCGCCCATATTACCCAGCCCGATAAAGGCAACTGTCTTATTCATGCGATCTCTCCTACAAGGCAACCACACTGTGGCAACTGCTTTGCTTTATTATTGTGTATGGTGGTGGAGCCTGATGAGCTGGCCTGAAGTTTACAAATCGGCCAGTGGATGCACCTCCCAAGGTTGAACAAAAAATGCCTCAACTTCTTCCGCGGGCACATCGGCAACCGATGCATATTGCCACTGCGGATTGCGGTCTTTGTCCACTAACAGGGCACGCACACCTTCTTTGAAATGCCCGCGTTTGGCGCAGTTGACCGACATAATCAATTCCAGACGGAACACCTCTTCCAGCGATAAATTCTTTCCTCGCTCCAGCTGCTCCCACACCAGATACGGTGTCACCGGACAACCACGCCCCAACGTCTGCGCCGCCTTCGCACACCAGGTGTCATCACCGTCGTAGGCAGTAATCTGTGCAACGACTGTCGCTACATCCGGGGCGTCACAGACACGATTGATCCAATCGATATGAGCAACCAGATTGCCAGCGGGCTTTTGCGGGGCGACTAATTTGCTGAAGTGATCCATCACACCCCCAATACCCATCTCACACTTCACTTCGGTCAGCGCGGTCATGACCTCGTCTTTGAGATCCTGAGTGATAAAGTAATCCGCCAGTCCGATGTACTCCACGTCCGTGGCGTTAATGTGAGCGCCGGTTAAACCCAGGAACAATCCGGTTTTATCCGGTGTGCGATTCAGAAACCAGGTGCCGCCCACATCCGGATACAAACCGATGGTAACTTCCGGCATCGCCATGCGCGTAGTTTCCGTCACCACACGATGAGACGCGCCGCTTAACAACCCGACGCCACCGCCCATCACAAAACCGGTACCCCATACGATGAAAGGCTTACCGAAGGTATGTATCAGATAATCCAGACGGTATTCTTCGGCAAAAAACTCGGTGCAGCTATCATTGGGCAAATCTTCACCATAGGCCGCGGAACCCGCATGCAGCGCCACCACATCACCGCCTGCGCAGAAAGATCTTTCACCGGCGCTGTGCAAAAAGACCGCAGAGATGGAGTCATCTGCTTGCCACTTCTGAAGTTGAGGCAACAGCAACTCGACCATGTCGTGGGACAGGGAATTCAGAGATTTTTCCGAATTCAACATGGCTACACCCAGTTTTTTACCACCAGCGGCTGGGCGCTCTTCAAATAAAACAACATCGGTCATAACAGATTCCACTTATTGATTTTTCCATTCCGGCTTACGTTTTTCGAGAAACGCACTGACGCCTTCTTTCTGATCTTCGGTATCCCACAGTTTGACAAACAGTTCACGCTCTTTGCTGTACACCGAATTAATATCGCCATCGCGAGCGGCCATGATCAATTCTTTGCAGAAGCGTACCGACGTTGGCGACTGAGACTCGACCTTGGCTGCCAGCTCCAGTGCTTTATCCAGCACTGTACCGGTAGGCACAACTTCGGATACCAAACCGATCTGTTCGGCCTTGGGTGCTTTCAAACGTTCACCCAGCAAGATCATGCGCTTGGCCCACTGTTCACCCACCAACCAGGACAGCTGCTGTGATCCCAAACCGCATGGCAACAAACCCACCGCCGCCTCCGGCAGAGCCATTTGCGCCTGCTCCTCACAAATACGCACATCGCAACACAGCGCCACTTCCAATCCGCCGCCCATGGCGTAACCGGTAATGGCGGCGATGGAAACGCCTTGATAATTCACCAGCGTCTCAAACGCCTCACCAAACACAGCCGAGGACTCGAAGGATTTACCCTTGTCATCGTGGTTGAATTGTTTGAGGTCAGCACCGGCACTGAAAAACTTCTCACTGTCACTGGTTAAAATCAGTGCGTAGTTATCTTTGTCTTCATTCAGCTCATTCACCAGCTGTTGCAAATAGCGAAGACTTTCCGGTGTCCAGGTGTGTGCTGGCGGATTGTTGAACGTGATGATGGCCGTGTGACCGCGTTTTTCAATGTTGAGTAAGTCGCTCATATTTTCTCTTTTCCTTTCAATATGTTTAGAGCACCAGATGTTTCCTAGCGTATCGCATCCGTCGCGCCATCTTCCAGAATGCGTCGCGCCGTTAACAACCGCATCACTTCATTGGTGCCTTCCAGAATCTGATGCACGCGGGCATCGCGCATATAGCGCTCGATGGGGTATTCCTTAATATAGCCGTAGCCGCCGTGCAGCTGAATGGCGTTGTTGCAGACTTCAAAACCGACGTCGGTGGCGAAGCGTTTGGCCATCGCACAGTAAGTGGTTTTATCGGCGTCGTTGGCGTCGAGCTTACTGGCAGCCAGGCGAATCATCTGCCGTGCCGCCACCAGCTCTGTCACCATATCCGCCAGCTTGAACTGCAATGCCTGAAAGCTGGCAATAGCCTGTCCAAATTGCTTGCGCTCCAGCATGTAAGCCTGCGTGTGATTGAGACAGGCCTGAGCCGCCCCTACCGAACAGGTGGCAATGTTTATGCGGCCACCATCGAGGCCTTTCATGGCAATTTTGAAACCTTCGCCTTCACTGCCGATACGGTGGTTAACCGGTATACGCACATCTTCAAAGGTAATCGCACGAGTTGGCTGAGAGTTCCAGCCCATTTTGTCTTCGTTCTTGCCGTAGTGAATACCCTCAAGATTGGCCGGTACCGCAAAGCAGGAAATGCCTTTGGCACCAGATTCCTGAGAACCGGTGCGAGCCATCAGCACCAGCATATCGGTACTGCCGGCACCACTGATAAACATCTTGCTGCCATTGAGGATGTATTCATCGCCTTCTTTTTTGGCCGTGGTACGCAGAGAGCCGGCATCACTGCCCGCCCCAGGTTCCGTCAGACAGTAGGAAGCCAGCTTCTGCCCCGAGGTGAGATCCGCACACCACTCGGATTTGACCTCATCGGTTGCCCAGCTTGCCAGCATCCAGGTCGCCATATTGTGAATGGAGATAAACGCGGCCGTTGAGGTACAACCCGCCGCCAACTCTTCCAAAATGATGGCCGTATCCAGCCGAGAGAGTCCCATTCCGCCCGCGTCTTCGGGACAGTACATTCCGCAAAAGCCCATTTCACCGGCCTTGGCGATCACGTCTTTGGGAAAAATTTTCTTTTCGTCCCACTCAGAGGCCATCGGGGCCATTTCCCCTTGAGCAAACGCACGAGCCGCTTCCTGAAAGGCTTGCTGCTCCTCGTTCAGATTAAAATCCATAGTGATGTCTCATAGATCGACAGGAGAACCAACCGTCTCACTTCGTTATGGTTATTGTTCAGCTCTGAGTTTATCTCAGTAACAGCTTCAGCGCCGCACAGCACTCAACAACAGTGCAGGCGGAGTCAATCCCAGCCTCCGCAAAAGAACATTAGGTTTGTACGTTGAGCGTCGGACTTGCAAGTAGAACATGTACCCCGCACACCTGTGGATTGACGATATTGCCGTTATGATGGATGATCTTGTCGCCCTGCACGAATCGTAAGGCACGACGAAAAATATAATTAATCCATATAATTCAAAAGGTTAGAATGAGCCTCACATCAAACTGGCCACTACCACCTAAAGGAATTCGGTTTTTAACCCCTCAATTCCTGATCGACCAGCTGGCGGTAAACCCCCTCACCGCGGGCCTGTATCCAGTTGCCATGGGTTACTATCCCCGCGCCGAACACCACCAGATGGTGCGAGAATCCCACAGCAACAACCTGTTGATCTACTGTACCGCAGGACGTGGCACGCTAATGCTGGATAACCAGACGTTTCGTATCCGCCCGGGAGACCTGATCCTGCTACCGAAAGGGGTAAAACACAGCTACAGCTCCCACAGCAACTACCCCTGGTCCATCTACTGGATTCATTTTGAGGGACAGCTCAGCGAAGCATTTTGTCAGCACCTGAATCTGACCAACCCTATCCAGTCTCTGGGCATGCAACCGCGGCTTATCTCGGATTTTGAAGAGTTGTTTAGTTTGCGGCATTCTGGCTACAACAGTGCATCCTTTGTCCACGGCAGCCATCAACTGCAACAGATCATGAGCCATCTGGCTCTGCTGGTCAGGCAGCAGCGCTCAAAAAGCGGTAAACAGATCGATCTGGATTCTGCCCGCGCTTACATGAATGAACACCTGCATGGGCAAATGGATCTGGCCTCTCTGGCTGCGCACAGCAAATTATCCAAATATCACTTTTCCAAACGCTTTAAGGCTCTGACCGGGCACTCGCCCATTCAGTTTTTTATCAACCTGAAAATGCAGCACGCCTGCTACCTGCTCGATGCCAGCACCCAATCCGTCAAACAAGTTGCCGCCGCGCTGGGCTACGATGACGCCTACTACTTCTCCCGTCTGTTTAAAAAAGTGATTGGCTTATCGCCAGATCAGTACCGAAAGAGCAAACACCGCTAATCCTGCTTCACCCATACCGGTTTCACACATACCAGTGGCGCAAATACGGGTTTCACTCATACCCGTTTCATTCATCAAAACCCCGCCAAAGCTCGCGCGTATTACCTCATCTGCTATACCTATGAAGAAGCAAATACCTATCAAGTAACAAATACCTATCAAGAAGCAAGAAAGCCCCCGGATGAGGCATGAAGCCCATATCCGATAAAACCAGAAATATACGAGGACGTCAGGAATGCGACTGGGACTGTTTTATGGCTTGGCATTATTAGCATCATTACTCACCGGCTGCGGCAAGGAAAATACTGATCAAGCCGCCACTGTCGCCGCCCCGCAGAGCATTCCCGCCGGTCAAATTGCCACGGCGACTTCCAGAACGCTACAGCCCTCCTTTGCCCTACCCGCCGATGTCGAGGCGATTCAATCCGCTGACA
>NZ_CBFIHX010000038.1:0-28707 GCF_965662505.1 Pseudomaricurvus sp.
CTTAACGGCACACGCCAACCACCGGCGCCTTCCACCAGAGCCAGATCCGAAGGCTGCATCAGTACACCGCTGCAAAATCCCGCCAGACGGACAACCGACAGCTGTTTGTCTTCTTGCATCGCGGCAATGTGAGGAGCAATCGGTGGTTCAAACGCCACCGGATTGACCTGCTCGTAGGCCAGCTCCATCGTCATGGCGTCCTGCAACGCCAGAGCGTCACCGTTGCGCAAACCCTCGTCAGTCTGTTCACAGCCCGCCGCTACCGGTTTTACGGCAGCAGTGGTTAATCCCTGCTGTCGGGCTTTTTCCAAGATGCCACAGGCAACCAGAGTTTTGCCCACATCGGTGCAAGTGCCCGCGATAAAAAATTTGTGTTTGGCCATATCGAATACTATTCGCTCTTGGTGATTTCCAGATAAAACACTTCATAGGTGGCAGTCAGTTTGTTATCTGACTGTCGGAATTGTTCATAAGCCTGCTTAAAGCGGGTCAGTCGCTGGCGACCGGTCAAGCCAGAACTTTGACCGTGATTCATATTGTGCGCACCCAGCGTTTTGAGTTCGTAGGTGAGGTCGCGCACCTGATCGTAGCGCAACACAATCTGTTCCGACTCCCAGTTTTCCAGCGTTAAGCTGGCATCCGCGATCGCCGTTCGCACATCCGCTTCCGCGGCAAAATGATTAACGTGGGTGTAGTTATCCACCTCACTCCAGGCAGCCCGCAATTCGTGCAAGGTATCCGGCCCAAGCGTCGCGAGACACAGGCGACCACCGGGCTTGAGTATTCGTTTCAGCTCTGAAAATAATTGCGGCAGGTTGGCACACCACTGAATCGCCAGAGAGGAGAACACACCGGACACAGACTCGTCGGCCAGAGGGATCGCTTCTGCGTCACCACACAACCATTGAATCGTTTCTGCACCGTGGGTTTTGCGACAGTGCGACAACATGCCTTCGGACAAATCCAGACCGACGACCGATTCGCAGCGCTCCACCAGATGCGGAGTAAAGTAACCCGTGCCGCAGCCCAGATCGAGCCAGGCGCCGCGGTTATCCGGCTCGACGTGTGACAACAGTGCATGGCCAATCTGACGCTGCAACCCCGCCACTGAATCGTATTTTTCCGCCGCACGACCGAAAGAATCAGCCACCTTGCGCTTGTCCACGGCATAATGAACCGCATCCACAAAGGCCAGGGTTTCTTTAATCACAAGCTCGGGCGCCGACCAGTGCAGAGCGTGAGCGCAGTCATCCACAACCTTCACATTTTGCTGTCGGTTGAGTGTGCGCATGGATTGTGCGGACTGAACCGGCACCAACGCATCGTCACTCGCCAACAAATGCACGCCGGGTTGCATCAGGGACGCAAAACTTGACCGGTTATCCAGATCAGCCAGCCAGCTCAACCCATCACGCCAATAAAGCTGTTTTTGACCTGACGCCTCCCATGCCGCTTGTGATTGCTGACGCAACGCTTTTAACAGGCTGCGTTCGTTTTCAGCGTCGCCCTTTGCCATCAATCCTGCAAAGCGCTTTAACGTGAGTTCGGGGGATTCATCAAAACCTAATGTAAATGCATCGAATTCATGGCGAGTCATAGCGCTCGACCATTCATCGGATGCCACAAATGTCAGATTGCTAGCCAAGGTCATTAAGCCTAAGACACGCTGAGGGTATTGCGCCGCCATGTGCGTTGCCAACATCCCCCCGAGAGACCACCCCAATAACAGAAAACGGTTCGGCAGCACGGCCATCAATTTAGCGCAATAGTCTTCGGGGGTTTGAATCATCACCGGCTCGCCACGGTAACCAAAACCCGGTAAATCCACCACGATGACATCCAGCGTTTGATTCAACCTGTCCAGCAGGGGTTGCCAGCTGCGTGAATCACACCCCCAGCCGTGCAACAGCACCAACGGCTCGGCGTATTGGCGTGAGGCCGTGGCCGGTAGCGTTTGCAGGGACACCTCTGCAATCGCTGAAGGCTCAGCAGTTGAATGATCCGAAGCTGAATGTTCCACCGAACAACCCATCACAATAACGACGCCTCAGCGGGCAAGGATTTCACCGCGACTTCGAGGGCGGCCAACAATCCCTCGACCTGTTCGGCAGAATGCGCAGCCGATAGCGTAACTCGTAAACGAGAAGTGCCTTTCGGCACGGTGGGAGGACGAATCGCGCCCACCCAGTAACCTTGAGTCTGCAGTAGTTCCGACACTTTCAGCGTCGTCTCTGCATCACCAAACACCACAGGCTGAATCGCGGTCGACGATGCCATCAGCTGCAAACCCAGTTGCTGTGCACCAGTGCGAAACTGTTCGATCAGCTGCTGTAAATGGCTTCGTCTCCACGCCTCGTCCTGCATCACCTTCAGGCTGGCACGGGTCGCTGCGGCCACGGCGGGCGGCATGGCGGTGGTGTAAATATAGGGGCGCGCCTGCTGGATCAGGGTTTCAATCAACACGTCACTGCCAGCCACAAACGCCCCGAAGGAACCGGCACCCTTGCCCAGCGTGCCCATCACAATTGGCAGCTGCGACTGATCCAGACCAAAGTACTCTGCCGTTCCGGCCCCGGTCTCACCGAGACAACCAAAGACGAGGGCGTCGTCCATCAACAGCCAGTCAATGTGTTGCTGCGCCAACGCTGCCAACTCCGGCAGAGGCGCCAGATCGCCATCCATACTGAACACGCCGTCGACCACAATCAGTTTGCGATCGCTGTCACTGCGGGACAGCTTTTTCTCAAGGTCATAGAGATCATTGTGCAGAAAGCGCTGAAAACGGGCGCCGGACAACAGCCCGCCATCCAGCAGAGAAGCGTGATTGAGTTTGTCTTCAAAGATCGCGTCGCCCTTGCCCACCAGCGCGCCAATGGTACCGAGGTTGGCCATATAACCGGTGGAGAACAGCAGCGCCCGATCACGCCCCATAAACGCCGCCAGCTCTTCTTCCAGCGCATGATGTTCATGACTGTGGCCACTGACCAAATGAGAGGCACCGCTGCCCACACCGTAAATATCCGCTGCACTTTTAAACGCACTGACAATGGCAGGATGATTGGCGAGGCCGAGGTAATCGTTGCTGCAAAAGCTGATCAGCTGGACACCATCCACCGTCACCTGCGCGCTCTGGGCACTGCTCAGGGTACGGCGACGACGGTAGAGGTGAGCTTGCTGACGCTCTTTCAGAGCTGGAGCAAGAACCTGCTCCAGAGAGGACGCCTGTGACTGTCGTTGATCACTCATTCGGGCTGATCACTTGGTAAAACACAGGCCCGCCGCCGTTACTTGGCGGCAGCGTTGTAGAAGAATTTGTCGTTTTTCGCCGCTTCCATGGACTGAAGCACACTCGCTTCCTGCTCAGTTTCGTCTTCGTGCACTTCGTACTTTTCAGTATTGATGCCCAGACGCTTCAGCAGTTGCATATCTTTGTTGGCTTCAGGGTTTGGCGTGGTCAACAGCTTCTCACCGTAGAAGATGGAGTTGGCTCCGGCCATAAACGCCATGGACTGCATCTGCTCGTTCATTTCTTCGCGACCGGCGGACAGACGCACGTGAGACTTCGGCATGATGATGCGGGCTACCGCAATGGTGCGGATAAAATCGAACGGATCGAGATCTGCCTGATCCGCCAGCGGCGTGCCTTCAACACGTACCAGCATGTTCACAGGGACTGACTCTGGATGCTTTTCCATGGTGGCCAGCTGATGCAGCAGACCGACGCGATCGGACTGACCTTCACCCATACCGACGATACCACCGCTGCAGACTTTCATGCCTGCCGCGCGCACGTTACCCAGCGTATTCAGACGATCCTGATAGGTGCGGGTGGTGATGATGTCGCCGTAAAACTCGGGCGAGGTATCCAGATTGTGGTTGTAGTAATCCAGACCGGCACCGGCCAGCTCGGTGGCCTGATCTTCGCTGACCATACCCAGTGTCATGCAGGTTTCCAGACCCAGCGCTTTCACGTCTTTTACCATCTGGGTGACGTAGGGCATGTCTTTTTTCTTGGGCGAGCGCCAGGCGGCGCCCATGCAGAAACGGGTAGCGCCGCTGGCTTTGGCCGCGCGAGCTTCTTCCAGCACCGCTTCAACCTTCATCAGGCGCTCTTTTTCGAGGCCAGTGTCGTAGCGAGCGCTCTGCGGGCAATATTTGCAATCTTCCGGACAGGCACCGGTTTTGATGGAGCACAGGGTGCTGATCTGGACTTCATTGGGATCGAAGTGCTGACGGTGCACCACCTGCGCCTGAAACATCAGGTCGTTGAATGGCAGGTCAAACAAAGCCGCAATCTCGTCGCGGGTCCAATCGTTGCGAATCGTGTCAGTGGTGCCCATAATCCAAAGTTCCTGTTAACCCTGAGGTTCTATTAACTCAAACGTTCTATATAACCGTTCTATCTAGCCAAAGCGCTTGGATAACCCAAGTTCATGGAGAACCAAAGCTCTTGGCAGACCTGCCTACGGGGGAAATCCGCCGTCAAAGGTCAAAATAATACGAAAACATGAAGCTACAAATGATAGCGGCACGGATATCGCTGTCAACCAAAAAACAGAAACAGGGTTAACTAATCCGGTTTCCCGCCCAATTTGATCACGGAAGATCACCATGCCCCACCCGTTTATCAAACTTTTGCGCCAGACTCTCCCCCACCAGGTGTGCCGCTACTGCATGGCGCCTTCGGCGGAGGGTGCGCTCTGCACACACTGCCAGGATGCCCTCCTCGACCTCAAACCCCGCTGTTTTCGCTGCGCTCTGCCACTGAATGATCCGGCGGGCATCTGCGGCGAGTGCCTCGCCAACCCGCCCGCCTTTGAGCGCACCCTGTGTGCCGACAGCTATCGTCCACCCATCAGCTACTGGCTACAAAACTTTAAGGATTACAGGGACTTGCGAGACGGCCACCTGCTCGTCCAGCGTCTGATACAAGAGCTTGAAACAGCCTATAGAGCCGACGACCTTCCCGATTATCTGATTCCCGTGCCGCTTCACTGGCGTCGAGCCCTGTGGCGCAGCTTCAATCAGGCCAGCTGGATGGCCGAGCAGTTGCGCGCACACTTCGACATTCCGGTTATTCAGGCACTGCGACGCACACGTCCTGGCAGCGATCAGCGTCACCTCAGCCGGCAGGATCGGCTGCGCAACTTGAGAGCGGTCTTCCAGCTTCAATCCGACAGAAGAATTCATGAGCATTTGCAAAACCGTCATCTGGCAGTGATTGATGACGTTATCACCACCACCGCGACTGCCCGAGCCATCAGCGCCGAACTGCGCCGCCAAGGTGCTGGTCGCGTAGACATCTGGTGTCTCGCAAGGACCGACAAAACCCATCTTTCGTATTAGATTTAGCGACCTTCGTATTAGACGTTCGAAGCCAATTACGGCACAATCGACCGGTCATTGACCCACGGCAAATGCCTTACAGGGTCACCGGTCCACCTATGAAAAAAGTGACCAGCAAGTCACGCAAGAGCGACGACGAGCACCTATAATTCAGTACACTCGGGAACGCCCTTTGAGCGTCCCCCCATCTGCACGCAGTGAACGGGATCATCATGTCAGAGAAAAACGTAGTAATCAGTGGTTCCGGTCTTTGGACCCCAGCCAACACCGTCACCAACGAAGAGCTGGTGGAAGCCTACAACGGCTATGCCGAAAAATATAACGCTGAACACGCCGCTGAGATCGAAGCCGGGTCGCTGGCCGCCAAGCCGCTGTCCAGCGCCGAATTCATTACCAAAGCTTCCGGCATCAAGAGCCGATACGTATACCGCAAAGAGGGCATCCTCGACATCAACCGTATGCGCCCGCAGTTTGAAGAGCGCGGCGACGACGAACTGTCTCACCAAGCGGAAATTGCCCTGCACGCGGCTCGCAAAGCTCTGGCAGCAGCCAACAAGAAACCGGAAGACGTAGACGCCGTGATTGTCTCCTGCGCCTACACCCAGCGCTCCTACCCGGCCATTGCCATCGAAGTACAGAACGAGCTGGGCATCAAAGGCTTCGGCTTTGACATGCTGGTAGCCTGCTCCGCCGCCACCTTTGCTCTGCAGCGCGCCTACGAAATGGTAAAAGCTGGCACCGCTAAATGTGTGCTGGCGATCAATCCCGAACTGACCTCGCCGCAAAACAACTGGCGCGACCGGGACAGCCATTTTATTTTTGGCGATGTTGCCACGGCGACCATCGTCGAGTCCTCCGAGACTTGTAACAGCGAACACAGCTACGACATCCTCGATACCAAGGCCATCACCAGCTTCTCCAGCAACATCCGCTCAAACTTTGGTTACACGTCTTACGCCGATGACAGCGATCCTTACGCCGAGGATAAGTTCTTTATCCAGCAGGGCCGTAAAGTCTTTAAAGAAGTGTGTCCCATGGCCGCCGAGCACATCAGCAGCCAGCTGGAATCCCTGGGCATTCAGATCAGCGACCTGAAACGCTGGTGGCTGCATCAGGCCAACATCAATATGAACCTGCTGATCAGCAAACGTCTGCTGAGTCGTGACGCCACCGCCGAGGAAGCACCGATTGTGCTGGATCGTTACGCCAACACCGCGTCGGCCGGCTCCTTGATTGCCTTCAACCTGCATCATGAAGATCTGCAATCCGGCGACCTCGGTCTGATCTGCTCCTTCGGCGCAGGTTATTCCATTGGTAGTCTGGTGCTGAAGAAGCGTTAATCTCTTCTGCTCAGCGTCGACCCGAAAGGCCCGTTGATCGGGCCTTTTTTTATTCTGCCGGTTGATAGGCTGCGTTTTATTCTGCGCGTCGGCATCTTTACGCGTAAACTACGATTCACACGCCATAACCTTCTAAAGTGCTTACTATGAACGATTCAGTACCCTCTACAGTTCACCCCTACGAAGCACTGACACCCGACGTGGTGTTAAACGCCGTGGAAGCGGAAGGCTATTTTTGTGACGGTCGCAATCTGGCGCTCAACAGTTACGAAAACCGCGTTTATCAGGTTGGCATTGAAGACAGCCAGCCGTTGATCGCCAAGTTTTACCGCCCCAACCGCTGGAGCCGCGCACAAATTCAGGAAGAACACGATTTCTGTGCCGAACTGGTGGAGAATGATCTGCCTGTTGTTCCGCCCATGCCCGACGCCGATGGCAACACCATTCGCGATCACGGCGGTTTTATGTTTGCCCTGTTTGAACGTCGAGGCGGACACGCGCCGGAACTGGACAACCTCAGCAACTTGGAAATCATGGGGCGCTTTCTCGGCCGCATGCACAACATCGGCTACCTGAAACCGTTTGAGAACCGTCCCTCCATTAACATCGAGACCTACGCCCTGGACAGCATTGAGTTTCTGATGGACAACCAGTTTATTCCGATGGAGCTGGAAACGTCTTACCGCACCCTGACCGATGATCTGGTGAAAATCATCGAACAGCGCTTTTCAGAAACCCACTTTGAAACCCTGCGCCTGCACGGCGACTGCCACCCTGGCAACGTCCTGTGGCGTGACGACATTCCTAACTTTGTCGATTTCGACGATACTCGCAGCGGGCCTGCGGTTCAGGATTTGTGGATGCTGTTGTCAGGCAGCGAACGCGATCAGCAACAGGGACAACTGAACAAAATCCTTTCCGGCTATCAACAGTTTTGTCGCTTTAACGGCGGCGAATTAAATCTGGTGGAATCTCTGCGCACGCTGCGCATCATGAATTACAGCGCCTGGCTGGCTCGCCGCTGGGAAGACCCCGCCTTCCCTCACAGCTTTCCCTGGTTCAACACCCAGCGCTACTGGTCGGATCATATTTTGACCCTGCGCGAGCAATTGGCCGCACTGCAAGAACCGCCGCTGTCGATGCCCTGGTAAACGACACGACTGGTCAATTAAACCCAGAATCGCGATAATGTCCGCATACTGTCGTGCCACTACGGACGTCGCTCACCCTGCCGCAGGAGCCTGTTATATGTCGGAGACGCTGAACACCGAAACCTCGACCGATGCTATCTGGATCACCATTCGTGACGAGACAAAACAACAGGCTGCCGACGAACCCATTCTGGCGAGCTTTTATCACGCCACCATTCTCAACCACCTGAGCCTGGAAGACGCTCTGAGTTTTCATCTGGCCAACAAACTCGACAGCCCGGCCGCGTCGGCCATGCAGGTGCGCGAAGTTGTGCAGATGACACTCAACAGCGATCCGTCCATTGGCGAAGCCATGCGCGCGGATCTGACGGCGATTAGAGATCGGGATTCCGCCTGCGATAACCTTTCCACCCCGTTTTTGTTTTTTAAAGGCTTTCATGCCTTACAGGCGCACCGCGTGGGACACTGGCTGTGGAACAACAATCGTCGGGAAATGGCGCTGTTTCTGCAGAATCGAATCTCCAGCGTGTTTGCCGTCGACATCCATCCCGCCGCCCGCATCGGCAAGGGGATCATGCTGGATCACGCCACCGGCATCGTCGTCGGGGAAACTGCAATGGTAGAAGATAACGTCTCCATCATGCAGCAGGTGACTCTAGGCGGCACCGGTAAAGAGTCCGGCGACCGTCACCCGAAAATCCGTGCCGGTGTGATGATCGGTCCGGGGGCGAAAATTCTGGGCAATATAGAAGTGGGCGAAGGCGCAAAAGTCTGTGCCGGCAGCGTGGTGTTAAAACCCGTCGCGGCGCACACCGTAGTGACCGGCGTCCCCGCCAAAGAAGTGGGCAAGCTGGACTGTCAGCCGGCGATGGATATGAATCAAAACATCTAAACCGGACGGCTCAATCCGTTCAAACCATATCCACTCAAACTATACGCTCTCAAACTATATCCGCTCAAAAGGAAAGGCCAGCAACTTGCGGATGTCGGTACAACCGGTTACCAACATCAGTAACCGATCCACCCCCAAAGCCACGCCCGCGCAATCGGGCATGCCGGCATTCAGCGCACTGACCAGATGCTGATCGATGGGGTATTGAGGAAGCTTCATCGCACGGCGTTTTGCCAGATCATCCTGCAGACGCTGCGCCTGTTCCGCACCGTCACACAATTCCCAGTAACCATTCGCCAACTCAACGCCGCCCACATAGGCTTCAAAACGCTTGGCGACCGTCTCTCCAACAGAGTCCACGCCCTTTCGTGCAAGGGCTGCCTGACTGGCGGGAAAATCGTACACCAGCACCAGGCCGCCTCCCATACGCGGTTCAATCACGTGGGTCATCAACACATCGAGCCAGACGTCCCGATCGTCGTCATCCCAGTGAATATCGCTGTGCTGCTGGGCAATCTGCTTCAACTCTGAGGCGCTGGCAGTGTGTGGATCAATGGACAGCTCGCGCTGAAATATCTCGCGATAAGACAGACGCTCCACCGACGACAGCGCCACACAGGCGCCAATCAATTCAGTGACTTCCTCCATCAACTGCTGATCGTTCCACCCCAGCCGATACCATTCGAGCATAGTGAATTCAGGATTGTGGCGACGACCGGCCTCACCGTTGCGGAAGGCTTTGTTCAGGCTGTAGATATCACCACTGCCCGCCGACAGCAGGCGTTTCATAAAGAATTCAGGGGAGGTTTGCAGATACAGCGTTTCACCACTGACCTGAGCCGGAATGCTGTCGATGTGCGGATCGGACACCGCCGCGCGGGAGAGAGAAGGCACATCCACTTCGCTCACCTGACGCTGATAAAAAAAATCACGGATGCCACGGTAAAGTTCCGCCCGCTGCTGCAGTGCCGCCAGAGACGCCGAAGGTCGCCAATCAGATGAGGTCATGAAGGATTAAACCGGTTCAAAGGAAAAAATAAACGACACTGACAAAGCATAGATAAAGTCCGACCAATAAAAAAGGCCGGTGAGCATTTCGCCCACCGGCCTTTCGGAATCCACGTCAGTAATCAGGATTCTTTGGAGCGCCCCTGGTATTCGCCCGTACGGGTATCCACACGAACGACATCGCCGATGGAAAGGAACAGAGGAACCTTGACGACAGCACCCGTGGACAGTGTCGCAGGCTTGGTGCCGCCGTTGGCAGTATCGCCTTTGACACCCGGATCGGTATCGACAATTTCCAAATCCACATGATTAGGAGGGCTCACGGCCAGCGGGGATCCGTTATACAGAGTGACCACAACCGTATCCTGTTCTTTTAACCACTTGGCGTTGTCACCTACCGCTTTGGCATCTGCCTGGTGCTGTTCGAACGTGTTGGGCTCCATAAAGTGCCAGAACTCACCGTCGGAATAGAGATATTCCATGTCGTGGTCCATGACATCCGCCGCCTCCAGACTCTCGCCAGATTTGAAGGTACGCTCCCAGACCCGGCCGGAGTTCAGGTTGCGCAGTTTGACGCGGTTAAAGGCCTGACCTTTGCCAGGCTTAACAAATTCGTTGTCCAGAATGGCACAAGGTTCGCCATCCAGCATCACCTTCATGCCACTGCGGAATTCATTCGTGGAGTATGTACCCATGGTTTATCTCGTCTTTTCCAGTTCTAGTGTTCTGCGCTATAAGCGCCATTGTCAGCGCAGCGTATGCTTCAAAGAGGCGGCATTATAGCGCAGGGATGGGCAGAAGATAACCACGCAGCTCCGGCAATGGGTATTGCCCTTATCCCAATTACATCCAACCCCACATGTCGGTACAATAGTGTCCGCACTCCCCGCAGATCGTTATGAGCCCCTGATGTCGCAATTATTCCCGCACCAGCCAGTCAACACCTGGCAGGAAGAACTGATTCAGTCCATTCGGGATCCCCGGGAGCTGCTGGAATACCTGCAATTGCCCACGGAATTACTGCCCCAGGCCCAGGCGGCCAGCCAGCTGTTTGAGCTGCGAGCGCCAAGGCCCTATCTGGACCGCATTACCAAGGGCGATGTGAACGATCCACTGCTGAAACAGATCTTGCCCCTCACGGACGAGCTCACCGAAACCCCCGGCTACAGCAATGACCCACTGCAAGAAGCCGACAGCAATCCCACTCAGGGGCTGGTGCATAAATACCACGGCCGGGTGCTGTTGATCGTGGCTCCCAATTGCGCCATCAACTGCCGCTATTGCTTTCGACGGGCGTTTCCCTATGAGGACAACAACCCCAGCCGCCAGCAGTGGCAACAGGTGTTTGACGCGATCCGCGCCGACGACACCATTCGTGAAGTGATTTTCAGCGGTGGCGACCCGCTGGCCAGTCCCGACCGGCAACTGCAGTGGATGGTAGATCAGCTGGTGGACATTCCCCACATACGGCGTCTGCGGGTACACACCCGCCTGCCCATCGTCATTCCCCAGCGCATCACCCGTGAAACCCTGGGCTGGCTGGCCGAAACCCGCCTGCAAAGTGTGCTGGTCCTGCACACCAACCACCCCAACGAACTGGATGAAGCCGTTAGCCAGGGCATTACTTTGCTCCGTGACGCCGGCGTCACTGTCCTGAATCAGGCGGTCCTGCTGAAAGGGGTGAATGATGACCTGGACACTCAGGTAAACCTCAACGAAAAACTCTTCGCGGCAGGCGTTTTACCCTATTACCTGCACCTGCTGGACAAGGTTCAGGGTGCAGCGCATTTTGCGATAGACGATGCCGATGCTATCGCCCTGCACCAGCAAATGCAGACCAGGCTTCCCGGCTTTCTGGTACCCAAGCTCGCCAGAGAAGAGCCCGGCGCCTTAAATAAAACCCTGATTCGCTAAATAAACGCAATAATCGGCCGTTTATATACCTGAAGCCTAGTAAATACCTTCTATAATGGGTAAAAAGGTATTAACAACCTAAAAAGCGATGACGTGTCAAAGACTTATGTACCACACCTGACACCCAGCCACGCCAAAAACGATAACGAAGCATTAATGAAGCCTGATACAGCCATACTGGAACTGGTCCACCGACTGCGTCTGCCCGAGCAAACCCAGCCCATCTTGGGCTTTTGCCAGAGCAACCGTCCCGCCAAAGTGGCGCAATGGGCCGAACAACTGCCCGCCATTCGGGTTAATCACACCAGTGTTGTGCTTTACCAGGCTCTGCCCGAAGTCAGCCGTCTGGATACAACGCCCGGCAACCGGCTGCAAATCCTCGAACACCTGCGCCCCTATGTACAGCAGTGCATCCAGGGGTTGACCAAGTCATTTCTCGGCCAACCGCTGATCATGCCCGACAGCGCCATGAAAACCGCAACCATCGCTCAGGCCCTGCAAAAGCATACGAGCAATGGCTACAGTCTGGTGGTTCGCGGAATGATAGAAAAACAACCTGACGGTAAATTCAAAGACGACAGCGCCAAGCGTTTGGGACTGTCGATTCACCGCGCCATCAGCGGCATGGGTCTGCAACTGCTGCGCAACTCCCAAATCTACACACCGGTGTCGAATCAATACTGGCTGGAGCTTTATTCGCTCTATGCCTTGGCAGAGACTCTGGATCTGCTACCAACCACCTATCACGATCCATTGTTGAAGCAACAGTCGAAGACGTCCATTGACCAGGCTTTTCAGCGTGTTCTGCTACTGGCCTGTAGCCACCACAGTCAGCTGCGCCAGCAGGAGACAGAGATTATCTATGACGCTCTGGAGACCTGGAGCTCACTGTGCCATTTGTCCCCGCTGGGCAAAGACCCTGACAATCGCTACGCCATCAACCTCAATGACAATCTCGCACCCTGCTACAAGAGCCAGCTTCAGGGCGATAATGCTCCCGACACAAACCGTAACGCCCTGCGCGAGCTGAACCTGAAGCCCCTGCTCAACAGTCTGAAGCGAATTGAAGAGCAAGGCAGTAGCGAACACGATCCGATCACCATACCCGCCAGTCTCGGCAGCCGGTTGCTGAC
Organism: Pseudomaricurvus sp.; assembly: GCF_965662505.1. Taxonomy (NCBI): domain Bacteria; kingdom Pseudomonadati; phylum Pseudomonadota; class Gammaproteobacteria; order Cellvibrionales; family Cellvibrionaceae; genus Pseudomaricurvus; species Pseudomaricurvus sp. The sequence continues at coordinate 12,785 of NZ_CBFIHX010000038.1, forward strand.
CCATGCCATCGGTGCTTGGGGAGAAGAGTTCCGCCGCTATCAACCGCGCAAACCCTCCAAAAACACGCTGGAAATCGCTGTTGGCATTCCCTGCGCCCATTACCATCTGGCTGGCCAGGAAAGCTTTGACAGTTTCTTGCATGAACGCTGCCAGGCACGGAATCCGATGAGCAGACAATATCGTGTTCAGGGGTTAAGTGCCGACTACGACCCGTGGGATGAAGCCTTTGATGCCGAACCGGGAACGCGCACTCACACGGAAAAGCCCCTTAACATCCCCAGTGACGCACCTGTGGCCATGAACAGCAAATACCCGCTGTATAAAATTCAAATATCCGACATCAGCAGCGGCGGTTTTGGCCTGAGTTGGCACCAACAAATCCCGTCACAAGTGAAGACTGGCGAACTGGTGGCTGTTCGCGATCCAGAAACGCCCGACTGGAGCCTCGGCGTTATCCGCTGGGTCAAACAGCACAAGGGCATGTCGCAGATGGGGATTCAGCTGATCGCTCAACAAGCGCAGGCGGTTGCCGTACAGCAGCTGCAGAAATCCGGCAGGGACAATGTCTACATGCGCGGCCTGAGCTCGAGCAAGGCAGGCACCAAACTGAATGAGAAAGCGCTGATCACTGCCAGCTATCCATTTCGGGCCGGCAACAAGGCGCGCCTCAATAACCTGGGCGACACTTGCACAGTGCAGTTGAGCCAGCTGCTCTACAGCAGCTCCAGTATCAACCTGTTTCGCTATCGGGCCATCGAGTCCGCCCACCGGGACACTGATGGCTCCGATGACTTGCCGCCCGAGGCAGAAAATTTTCCGGAAGACTGGTAGTCCGAAGCCTGTTCCGCAGTCTACTCCGAAGCCTCTAGAGCAACGCCTCTGCCAGCGTTTAAGGCATTTGATGTTCTGGTTCTGCAACATATGTCACATAATTCATTTCGGAGCCACTGGCGGCTTTGAGCAGGGTTTTATTTAGCGTAGTCTGTCTTTCTGTGCGCCCAGCCGTTAGAATCCATAGCACTATGCCATTTGGAACAAAAGTACCAACTAGCAAGGAATCATAACCAGAGGCGGCGCAGCAACGATGAACTGCACTAACGACACGGAACCTCTGCTCGCACCGAACCGAAGAACAGCTAGCAGGATTTTCGAACAACCGAGTGCAGTTTTGAACAAGCAAGTACCATGATGTTATCTGCCCTATGCAGATCAGACCTCGCCCAAGCTTGAACAGGGAAAAACAACCGCAGTATGAACGCCAACGAGACCATCCGTCTTCTGATCATCAACGACTCCCGCAAAGAAGTGGAACGTTTGATCAGTATGCTCAACAACGCCGGCCGGCCCACCCGGGCGCAGCACGTCGAAAGCGAAGAAGTTCTAACCAAACTGCTGCAGGAGCAAAGCTGGGATCTGCTGATCGCAGAAGACAGCTGCACCCAACTCCCTCCGGCCAACGCCCTGCGCCAAATCAAGCGACTGAACAAAGACGTACCCATGATTCTGGTCAGCGAGAAAGCCGCTGAAGAAAGCATCGATGCCAATCAGGCGGTGGTTGACGGCCTCAAAGTCGGCGCCAGCGATGTCGTGCCTCTGGACCAGGATCAACACCTGCTGCTGGTCATCCAGCGGGAAATGGAAAACCGCGAACAGCGCCAACAGCGCCGCCGTGCGGACCACAAACTCAAAGAGGCGGAGCGTCGCAGCCAACAATTACTCGACAGCTCCCGCGATGCCATCGCCTATGTCCAGGACGGCATGTACCTCTACGCCAACCAGTCTTTCGCCGATCGTTTCGGCTACAATGATCGTGACGACATCGAGTGCATGCCGGTCATCGACATGGTCAATGACCAAGACCAGAAACACGTTAAGCAATTCCTGAAGGACTTCACCCTCAAAGGCGACGAGGCCGAAAACTGTCAGCTCAACTTCAGCGGCATCACCCACGACGGCGCCACTGCCAACATCAGTCTGGATGTCGCTCAGGCTGTCTATGATGAAGAGTCCTGTATCGAATTTGTGATCCGGGCCAGTCAGGCCAACAACGAACAGCTTGAGGCCGAACTGCAAAAGATCAAGGATCAGGATCTGGTCACCGGCCTCTACAACCGACTGTATCTGGTGGAGCAGCTGGAAAAAGAAGTCTCCAGGGCTATCAACGAAGGCAGCACTACGACCGTTCTGTACATCGAAGTCGACAAGTTTTTCGAGCACATCCAAACCCAGATGGGAGTTGCCGGCTCTGATCTGGCACTGAGCGATCTGGCGTCGCTACTGCGCAAACACGCCCTCCCCGGAGAGACTCTGGCGCGCTTTGGTGACGACTCCTTTATGCTGCTGGCGCCCAACCAGAACGCGCAGCAATCGCTGGATCGCGCCGAACTTATCCGCAAGGAAATTGAACAGCACATTATCGATGTGGATGGGAAAACCGTTCAGGCCACCACGACGATTGGTGTTTCCGTGTTAAATGAAACCTCTTCCAGCGCCGAAGAAGTCATTGATGAAGCACTGAAAGCCACCGAAAACTATCGCAGCGAAAGCGATCACAGCGGCAACGGGGTCAAACTTTACGATCCGGAAGTGACTCCGGAAGAAAAAGCCGAAGCGGATATGGCCAACATGATCAAATCCGCGCTGGACAACAACCGCTTTCAGCTGTTGTTCCAGCCCATCATCAGTTTGCGAGGCGCCGAGGACGAGCACTATGAAGTGCTGCTGCGAATGCTCAGTGAAGATGACCAACAGATTTCACCAAACGAATTCCTGGATGCGGCCGCCCAGATCGGTGTCGCCACCAAGATCGACCGCTGGGTGATCCTCGAGACGATTAAGACCCTGTCCGAACATCGCGCCAGTGGTCACAACACCCGGGTGCTGCTAAACCTGAGCCGTGAATCCCTGTGCGACGAGAGTCTGGTCCCCTGGATCGGCGTGGCCTTTAAAGCCGCCGGCCTCACCCCCGAGGCGATCGTATTCCAGGTGGACGAAAGTGATGTAACCAGCCATCTAAATGACGCCAAAACCCTATTCCAGGGGCTCAAAGACATCGGCTGCCAGTCCTCGCTGTGTAACTTTGGCTGCTCCCTGAATCCGTTCAAGACCCTATCTCACGCCCCCTCGGACTACGTGAAAATTCACGGCTCCTTCACTCTCGACATTCAAAAGAACAACGAGGGACCGGAAGCACTCAGCAACATGATCAAGCAACTGCTGGAAGCCAACAAGATCACCATCGTGCCATTCGTGGAACACGCCAGCGTTCTGTCGACGCTGTGGCAGACAGGCGTTCACTACATTCAGGGCCACTACCTGCAGGCACCGACCGCCTCCATGAGTTACGACTTTACGATGGAGGGGTAGAACGAAAGGAGGGATAGAACGGCAGGAGGGGGAGAGCGGAAAGATCGAAGACGGAAGGCTAAACCGAATTGACCGGGCGCCTTCCTGTTATCAGGTTATCTTAAAGTGCATCCCGGTCACGAAAACCGATCAGATACAGAATCCCGTCGAGCCCCAGATTCGAGATCGACTGTTTGGCAGACGCTTTCACCAGAGGTTTGGCCCGGAACGCAATGCCCAACCCGGCAATGCTCAACATGGGCAAATCATTGGCACCATCCCCAACCGCAATCACCTGCTCTAACGACAGATCCTCTTGAGTGGCCAGCTCACGCAATAATTCTGCCTTACGGGCTCCGTCCACAACCACCCCGGAAACATTACCGGTCACCTTGCCGTCCACAATTTCCAATTCATTGGCGTAAACGTAATCGATGCCCAGCTTCTGCTGCAGGTATTTGCCGAAATAATTAAAGCCTCCGGACAGAATGGCTGTTTTGTACCCCAGCTTTTTGAGTGTTGAAATCAGTCGCTCTGCCCCCTCGGTCACTGGCAGTTGCTCAGCGATTTCAGCCAGCACGGATTCATCCAGACCTTTCAGCAACGCCATGCGCCGTGCAAAGCTCTCCTTGAAGTCCAGCTCACCGCGCATGGCAGCCTCGGTAATCTCAATCACCTGATCGCCAACACCTGCGGCCTTGGCCAGCTCGTCGATAACTTCGGCTTCGATCAGCTGGCCTTGGCCAGCTCGTCGATAACTTCGGCTTCGATCAGGGTCGAGTCCATATCAAAGCACACCAGACGACGATTACGGCGGAAGGCATTATCCTCCTGGAAGGCAATATCGGCGTCCAGGCGGCTGGAGAGCTCCATAAACGCTGACCGCAATTCGGCCAGATCGGTGGTAGTACCACGGGCGGAGAATTCCACACAGGCTTTGGTCTGATCACTGTCCGTGTCCAGATCAACCCGCCCCGAGAGACGACTGATGTTGTCGATGTTGAGACCGTGCTCGAGCGCTACGGAAGTCACTTCGGCAATCTGTTCCGCGGTGATACGCCGAGCCAGCAAGGTGACAATGTGGCGATCTTTGCCCTGATGGCTGACCCACTGGCCGTAGCTCTCTTCGCTGATCGGCTGGAAACGCACCTGCATGTCCAGCTCGTGAGCCATAAACAGAATATCTTTGAGCACCGGTGACGATTCTGACACCGCCGGAATCTCCACCAACAACCCCAAAGTGAGATTATCGTGAATGACCGCCTGACCAATATCGAGCACATTGGCTTGGTACTGCCCCAGAATCCGGGTAATGGCGGAGGTGACACCGGGACGATCTTCACCGGAGATATTGATCAAAAGAATTTCTTTCACTCGGAAAACTCAACTGCCTGCATGTTTAAAGTAAAACATTATAACTTTACTCAGCCCTCAGACTAAAATAATCTCTGATTTTTGCATCTCGCGTCAGCCAGGGATCGGTTTACTACCACACCTTGGCCATTTGTTTCGTCAAAAGAGGTCAAACCCGCAACAACATGCCGTCTCCGACTGTGCTTAAACTGCTCCGCAGCCCCCTGTTTTTGATCAGTGCCACCACCCTGATCTGCCTTCTCATCAGCGCCAGCTTGTTGAAGCAGCAGCATCACCAGCGCCTGGACATTCGCACCGATCAGTACGGTAATGCGCTGGCGTCTTTGGCCGCCAGTCAGGCCACAGATGCCACCATGAACCACGACCTTGTCAGCCTGCAGGTGACCGTCAGCGATATTGCCCGCAACCCCGATATTCTCAGCGTGACAGTGCACGACGTGGAAAATCACCTGCTGGTGCAGGCCGGAGACTCGCCCAACGCCGGAGACTACGCCAATCGCGACCACCAGTCCTACACCTCTCCTGTCACCCTACAAGACAGTATTGCCGGCTACGTCACCGTCACCATCGACACACAAACGCTCTACGAGCAGCTTGATGACACCTGGCTGATGGCCTTGTTGGGGCTTGCCGGAGCCATGCTGGTACTCAGCATCATTAACCAGCGGCAAGCGACCGATGACGAAGACGCGCCCTCCGAACCGCCACTGCCTGCTACCGTGGAGCAAACCGATGTAGCGGTAGCGGTGCCCCGTACGAGCCACAGTGACGAAGAAGAGTTTGTCACCCTGAAATTCTGCTGCCTCAATTGGCCTTCACTGAAACAACAGCTCAGTGCCACTTTACGTCAGCAGTTATTCGACGATCTCCAGAGCCACCTTAGCGGCATCAATGCACTTTATAGCGGCCGGATTACTCTGGCGGATCACGAAACTCTGGAGCTGGAATTTCACGGTGATGAGATCGGCAACACCACTTTTCGGGCGATTTGCGCTGCTCAACTGCTGTTCTCCCTGCTGCAAAAAGGCAGAGCCGGCATTCAACTGCACTACGCCGCCGCCATCTACCCCTCCCAAAAGGGTACCGGCCTCAACTTGTATCTGGATCAGGCCAAAACCCGCCAGCATCTGGTTTCAATCCTGCTGACACGGCAAAACCACAGCCTGTTACTGGACAGCCAAGACTGCGCGACGTCCCAGCTGCTGCAAAGGCTGGACACTGCCGAAGAACTGGTGGCTGATCAATGGATTTCAGTGGAAGGGCTGCGCCCCAGCTATCAGGGCCTGCTCGACAAACAGGCCAAACAGCTGCAGAGCCTGCAAACCGCCTGACCGCGATCCGGCAAAATCAAGGACCAAAGAGTAAGTTTTAAGGACCAAAAAGTAAGTATTAAGGATCAAAGAGTCAGGGATTGAAGAATCAGGGATTAAAGAGTTAAGACAGGAGCCCGATCAGGCTCCCAGATAGCGCTTGCGCTTGGCCGGTTTGAGCTTGGTCAAATCCGCCAGAAACAGACCGTCGATACAATCACTGAAATCCGGATCGACACTGAATGCCAGCAACTGAAACCCCCCCTCTTCAAACAACGCTGCGTACTGCTTGAACAACACCGGTACCTTCTCACCTTCCGCCTGGAAGATTTTCTGCAGCAGAGCAAAACCTTCGTCACGATCCAGTCCCTGCTCTTCACCTCCCCGTCCTTGATAAGCGGCCTCCATCTCACAGCGACGATCCGGCTCGATAAAATAGGGTTGTTTGGCACTGGCCAGAGCCTGCGGGCAGGCGTAATAACGCTGGTAATAAAACACCAGATGATCAATCAGTGATTTGGAAAAGCTGGCGCTGACCGTCACCGGCCCAATCAGATAGCGCACACCTTCGTTGTGATTCAGATAAGCGCCGATGCCCTGCCACAGGTAGTCCAGACTGTTCTTGCCCCAGTACTGGGGATTGACGAAGCTGCGCCCCAGCTCCAACCCCTGCTCCAGATAGGGACGAAAGCCCGGCTGAAAATCGAACAGCGTATGGGTGTACAAAGCCGCATCGCCAGATTCCTTCAGCAGCCTCGCCATATCCCCCAGACGATAAGCCCCGGCCAGACACATGGCCTCGCGATCCCACAACAACAAATGTTGATAACTGCGATCAAAAAGGTCCAGATCCCGTTTCGCGCCAGTACCCTCACCCACCTTGCGGAAGGTGTATTCCCGCAGGCGTCCTACCTCGCGCATGGTCACAGGACTCTCGGCATAACGGGTCAGAAGAATGCGGTTGCCGTCGCGGGTTTCGCCCAACGCCTGCATCTGACGGGACTCTTCCAACAACCGCAGACGATCTTCAGGGTGAGCAATGGTCTTTTCCGTGACAAACATCGGATTCTTGTGTTTGCGGCTACCCACTTTGTAAAGATGCTTTTTCAAGCGTTTGAGCAAGGCTCTATCCGGCAATTGATCGGTATGCAGGGCCGAACAGGGAATAGGCTCACCGACACAGAACTTAATCGTGGCCGACTTTTTATTGAACATCTCTTTCGCCAACAGTGCCGTCCCCAGTGGCTTGTACACCATGGAAGCACTGTAAAACAGCAACGAATTCTTGGCCTGAATGTGAATCGGCAGAATCGGCGCCTTGGCACGACGCGCCATTTTCAGAAACCCCGGACGCCAGCGAGTATCGCGAACTCCGTTGGGGCGTGCTCGAGACACCTCGCCGGCCGGGAAAACAATCACCGCGCGGTCTTTTTCCAGCTCATCCAGCGTCATGCGGAAGCTCTTCAGTGCCCCGCTGCCCGTCATATTGTCCAGCGGGATCAACAGCGGGTGCAGCGCTTCAAAATTCATCAGCATGTCATTGGCAATGATTTTGACGTCAGGCCGCACCTCGCAAACCAAACGCAGCAGCGCCAGACCGTCGAGCGAGCCAATGGGGTGATTAGCAATGATCACCACCCGACCCTGATCCGGGATATTGGCCTTGTCGCGACTGGACACGGTGTAGCTGAAATTGAAGTAATCGAACACACTCTCGATAAACGCAATCGGATCCAGACCCGCGTTATCCTTCAGGAAAGCGTTAATTTCCTGCTCGTGGGTCAGCCTCCGCAAGAATGAAAAGGTGGAACGTTTGATCATCTCCGGCTGCTGACCGAAACCGGGGTATTTGTCACAGAGGGTTTGTTCGATGTTGATCATAAAACTCGCTCATTTTCGTCTTGTTTTGACGCTGCCAGTGTTTATTGGATTACGACCAAATTACTGCGATCTTGTGACGGTTAAATGATGGTGCTGTGACACTAATGTGACTCCCCTTCGGGCCTTTTCCATCTAAAAACCACCCTCCTTATCACCAAGCTTACCTTTACGTTAACGTAAACTATTGCTAGTCTTACCTCTGTCTTGTCGCACTCGACCCTTTGGGCGGCTGCTCAAAATACCGGAATCACAGAAACCAATGACAACAAAAACCTACAGCATTACCGACCTGTCCCGGGAGTTCGACGTCACCACCCGTGCCATCCGCTTTTATGAGGACAAGGGCATGCTGACGCCCGAGCGCCGAGGCCAAACCCGCATTTACACCCCGGCGGACCGGACTAAGCTCAAGCTTATCCTGCGCGGTAAACGCCTCGGATTAACGCTGGATGAGAGCCGCGACATTATCGAGATGTACAACCCGGGTAAAAGCAACGCCGATCAGCTGGAGAAGCTGATCCTGAAAATCCGCGAGCGTCGCGATTATCTGCAACAACAGATGCACGATCTGGAAGTGATGATGGTCGACCTGCAATCTTCTGAGCGCAGCTGCCTGGAGGCGCTGCAAAAGATCGATCAGGAAAGCTACAAGAACCTGCAGGAAGAATCATTGGAAACGGATGCCTGAAACACCCAAACATCAACAGCTGCCATGAGCTGAACATTTGAACCTGATTTTTGAATTTGCATTAAGAAGAGACACACCATGAGCATCAGCTACCCATCGTTAAACTTTGACCTTGGCTCCGACATCGACATGCTACGCGACAGCGTGTATCAATTTTGCCAGGCCGAACTGGCGCCACGCGCCGAGCAAATCGACCGCGACAATGAATTCCCCATGGACATGTGGCGTAAGTTTGGCGATATGGGCCTGTTGGGCATGACCGTTGCCGAGGAGTTTGGCGGCACTAACATGGGCTACCTCGCCCACGTCGTCGCCATGGAAGAGATCTCTCGTGCCTCGGCGTCCGTCGGTTTATCGTACGGTGCTCATTCGAATCTGTGCGTTAACCAGATTCACAAGAACGGCACCCACGATCAAAAACTCAAGTACCTGCCCAAACTCTGTTCCGGTGAACACATTGGCGCGCTGGCCATGAGCGAGCCCAACGCCGGCAGCGATGTGGTCAGTATGAAATTGCGCGCAGAAAAACAGGGCGACAAGTACATCCTCAACGGCAACAAAATGTGGATCACCAATGGCCCCGACGCGCACACCTATGTGATTTACGCCAAAACTGACGTTGCCGCCAACTCTCGTGGCATCACCGCATTTATCGTCGAACGGGATTTCCCCGGATTCTCCCGTCATCAGAAACTGGACAAACTGGGCATGCGCGGCTCCAACACCTGCGAACTGGTGTTTCAGGATTGCGAAGTGCCTGCTGAGAATATCCTGGGTAAAGAAGGCGAAGGCGTAAAAGTTTTGATGAGCGGTCTGGATTTCGAGCGCACCATTCTTTCCGGTGGCCCAGTCGGCATCATGCAGGCCTGCATGGACATCGTCGTCCCTTACATTCACGACCGCAAACAATTCGGCCAGTCCATTGGTGAATTCCAATTGATGCAGGGCAAGGTAGCTGACATGTACACCGAATTAAACGCCTCCCGCGCCTATTTGTACGCAGTAGCCAAAGCCTGTGATCGCGGTGAAGAAAGCCGCAAGGACGCCGCCGCCGTGATTCTGTACACCGCTGAAAAAGCCACACAAATGGCCCTGCAAGCGATCCAGACTTTGGGCGGCAATGGCTACATTAACGAATTCGCCACCGGCCGTCTGCTGCGGGACGCCAAGCTGTATGAAATTGGCGCCGGCACCTCCGAAGTGCGCCGTATGCTGATTGGCCGAGAATTGTTTAACGAAACCAAATAAGACTGCTTAATGAAACCAAGTAAGACCGTTTAACGAAACCATGTTAGACCGCTTAACGAAATGCTATAGAGCGGAATATAAAAATATAGTACTGGCTGAACGCAAGCGTCGAAGGGAAAAATAATGAGCACCATCAAAACAAAGATCAATACTCGCTCTGCCGAGTTTATCGACAACACCGAACACATGCAGGTCCAGGTCGACGACCTGCGTGATAAGCTGGAAACGATCAAGCTGGGTGGCGGCGAGAAATCCTGTGCGCGTCATGTGTCACGCGGCAAGTTACTGCCCCGCGATCGGGTGCAGGCACTGCTGGATCCCGGCTCCCCTTTTCTCGAACTGTCGCAACTGGCGGCCTATGAAGTGTATCCGGACTATGTTCCCTCTGCCGGCATCATTACCGGCATTGGTCGGGTCAACGGCCAGGAGTGTGTGATTGTCGCCAACGACGCGACTGTGAAAGGCGGTACCTACTATCCGCTCACCGTAAAAAAACACATCCGTGCACAAACCATCGCTCAGGAAAATAACCTGCCCTGTATTTATCTGGTCGATTCCGGCGGAGCCAACCTGCCCAATCAAGATGAGGTGTTTCCTGATCGCGAGCACTTCGGTCGCATTTTCTTTAATCAGGCGAACATGTCCGCGCGCAACATGCCGCAAATTGCCGTGGTTATGGGCTCCTGTACCGCAGGAGGAGCCTATGTCCCCGCCATGGCCGATGAATCCATCATCGTCAAAGAACAAGGCACCATTTTTCTCGCAGGTCCGCCACTGGTGAAAGCCGCTACCGGTGAAGTGGTTTCCGCCGAAGAACTGGGCGGTGCCGAAGTACACACCCGTGTATCGGGCGTGGCCGACCATTTGGCTCAGAACGATCACCACGCCCTGCAACTGGCCAGACAATCCATAGGCCGCTTGAATCGGGTGAAACCCATTCAAAGCGATGTCGCCCCGGTCAAAGAACCGCTGTACGACAACAAAGAAATCTACGGCATCATTCCGAAAGACAGTCGTCAACCTTACGATGTGCGTGAAGTTATTGCCCGCGTAGTGGACGGTTCCGAATTCGACGAATTCAAAGCACAATACGGCACCACACTCGTGTGTGGCTTTGCGAGAATTTACGGATACCCAGTGGGTATTGTTGCCAACAACGGCATTCTGTTTGGCGAATCCGCACAAAAAGGTGCGCACTTTATTGAGCTATGTGGCCAGCGGAAAATTCCATTGGTGTTCCTGCAAAACATCACCGGCTTTATGGTCGGCAAGCAATACGAACACGGAGGCATTGCCAAACACGGTGCCAAAATGGTTACCGCCGTGGCTTCCGTTCAAGTGCCCAAGTTTACCGTGCTGATTGGCGGTTCGTTTGGTGCAGGCAACTACGGCATGTGTGGCCGGGCTTACGATCCCCGCTTTATGTTTATGTGGCCTAACGCACGCATCTCGGTCATGGGCGGCGAACAGGCCGCTGGCGTTCTGGCACAGGTCAAGCGCGATCAGAAAACCAAAGCCGGTGAAGAATGGAGCGTCGAAGCCGAAGCCGAATTCAAACAACCCATCATCGACACCTATGAGGAACAGGGACATCCCTACTTTGCGTCTGCCCGACTGTGGGATGACGGCGTGATTGACCCTGCGGATACCCGCATGGTGCTGGGGCTTTCCATTTCCGCCAGTTTGAACAAAGAAATTGAAGAGACTAAGTTTGGCGTCTTTAGAATGTAATGACGACCATTCAGTCAGCTTTTTGACCTACAACGGAGTAAATATGAATACAGTAGTCACTCACATCGACGATCGCGGTATCGCCACGGTTACCATGAATAACCCGGACAAGCACAACGCCTTCGACGATACCATCATCGCCGAACTCACTGCAGCCTTTAACCAAGTGGCCAGCGATGACAAAGTCCGCATTGTGATACTGGCTTCCGAAGGCAAAAGCTTTTCCGCCGGCGCCGATCTGAACTGGATGAAACGCATGGCAAGCTACACCCACGCCGAAAACTTGCGCGATTCACACGCACTGGCAGAAATGCTGCGCGTGCTGAACTTTATGCCCAAGCCCACCATTGCCCGCGTACAAGGTGCCGCCTTTGGTGGCGCAGTGGGACTGGTCAGCTGTTGCGATATGGCGGTGGCCTCACCCCGCGCCAGTTTCTGTCTGAGTGAAGTTAAAATTGGCTTGATGCCAGCCACCATCAGCCCCTATGTGGTGGCAGCGATAGGTCAACGGGCATCGCGCCGCTACTTCACCACTGCCGAACGTTTCAGTGCCGAGACCGCACAGCAGCTGGGTCTGGTCAGTGAGGTTGTCGAGGCAGAAGAAATGGATAGCACCATTGAACAGCTCATTACTCAATTGCTGGCCAACAGCCCTGCGGCAGTGACGGCAGCCAAGCAACTGGTGTTTGACGTAGCCGATCGAGTAATTGATACCCAGCTAATTGAAGACACCTGTACTCGTATTGCCGACATCCGTGTCTCGAAAGAAGGACAGGAAGGCCTGGGTGCGTTTTTGGAAAAACGCCAACCGACCTGGATACCGTCTTAACTCCTGGCAAACAGCCTGAAACCATTGCGCCCTGCTTATACGACTCGATTTCAAAAAAGACAAATAACTATGAATATCAAACAGTTCAGCAAAATCCTGATAGCCAACCGCGGTGAAATCGCTTGCCGCGTCATTCGCAGCGCCCGCAAAATGGGCATCCGCACCGTCGCGGTTTACAGCGATGCCGACCGCGATGCCTTGCATGTCGCTATGGCTGACGAAGCCGTCCATATCGGCGCGGCGCCATCACGAGAGTCTTATCTGGTGTTTGAGCGGGTCATCGAAGCAGCCAGGAAGACCGGAGCCGAAGCCATTCACCCCGGCTACGGCTTCCTGTCGGAAAATGCCGCTTTCTGCAATGCCTGCAAAGAGAATGGCATTGTGTTTATTGGCCCGCCTGTTAGTGCTATCGAAGCTATGGGGTCCAAATCCGCCGCCAAACAAATCATAGAAAAAGCTCAGGTGCCTCTGGTGCCCGGCTATCACGGCGAAGACCAGAGCCGCGACATTCTCAAACAAGCTTCTGACGATATGGGCTATCCGGTTCTGTTAAAAGCGGCCGCTGGCGGCGGCGGTAAAGGCATGCGTCAGGTGTGGAAAGAATCCGAATTTGACGAAGCACTCAACGCCGCCAAGCGCGAAGCCATGAACGGATTCGGCGACGATCACATGTTGGTGGAAAAGTATCTGACTCAACCCCGACATGTGGAAATTCAGGTTTTCTGTGATCAACACGGCAACGGCGTTTACCTGTTTGAGCGCGACTGTTCTGTGCAGCGTCGCCACCAGAAGGTGATTGAAGAAGCGCCAGCACCGGGCATGACCGAAGAGCTGCGCGCTGCCATGGGCGATGCCGCCCTGCGGGCTGCTCAGGCTATTGACTATGTTGGCGCCGGTACCGTGGAATTTCTGCTGGATGTGGACGGCTCATTCTATTTTATGGAAATGAACACACGGCTGCAGGTTGAACACCCGGTTACCGAGATGATTTCCGGTCAGGATCTGGTGGAATGGCAGCTTAGGGTTGCCGCAGGTGAACCCCTGCCATGCACCCAAGAGCAACTGACAATCAGAGGCCACGCGTTCGAAGCCCGTATCTACGCCGAAGATCCGGACAATGATTTTCTTCCAGTCACCGGCACCCTGTCGTTCTTGCAACCACCGGAAACCAGCGAGCATGTGAGAGTCGACACCGGTGTATTGCAGGGCGATGAAGTCAGTGTCTTTTACGATCCGATGATTGCCAAACTGATCGTGTGGGACGAAAACCGTGACAAAGCTTTGCAGCGCCTAACCAAAGCTCTGAGCGAATACCGCATCAGTGGCATGACCACCAACATCGATTTTCTCTACAACCTGGCGAACAGTGCGCCCTTCCGCAACGCGCAACTGGACACGGGCTTTATCGAAAAACATCACAGTGTGATATTCCACGATGAACCTCAGGATATTGAACAGGATTTACCACTGGCCGCACTCTATCTGGTGCTGAAGCAAGCGCATACCGCACAACAACAAGCGCTGCACTCTGTCGATGCCACTTCACCGTGGAATGCCACCAATGCCTGGCGTGTGAATGAGGCCCACCAGCATCATTTCAGCCTGTGTTTTCACGGCGAGGAATACCCAGTCACGGTGGAGCAGCACACCCTTCACAATATCACCACACCCACTACCCGCTACAGCATCAACGCCGCCGGCAAAACCGTAACCGCGGAAGGTCACCTGGAAGGCAATACCCTGCACGCGAACATAGACGGCTATCAATTCAAGGCCAGTGTCGCAGAGCACATTGATCCACAAGGCAACAGCTACAGTCTCTACACGCAAAGCAGCGCCCTGAATTTTTCACAAGTTGCTGTGGATCTAGGCGATTTCGATGGTGATTCCGGTACCGGCGGTCTGACCGCCCCCATGAACGGCACCATGGTCACACTGCTGGTTGACGCCGGAAGCACTGTCAGTAAAGGCGATGCCCTGCTGATCATGGAAGCCATGAAAATGGAACACACCATTCGCGCTCCAGCTGACGGGGTAGTGGAAGAATTTTTCTTCCAGGCGGGAGAGCTGGTGGATGGTGGGGCTGAGCTGGTAAAATTTGCAGCATCAGATAGCGCTTAATCAATATCCATTTGAAACCGCGAGTTCAGCTAACTCGCTCACAGGTAAATTTCATGACGTTACCCAAACACGTACGCATTGTTGAAGTCGGCCCCCGAGATGGCTTGCAGAATGAGAAGCAACCCATCGATGCAGCCACGAAAATCTCACTGGTTGAACGTCTTGCCGATGCGGGTGTTGCCCACATCGAAGCAGGAAGTTTTGTAAACCCGAAATGGGTTCCGCAAATGGCGGGCAGTGACGAAATTCTGTCAAACATTAACCGCAAGAGCGGTGTGGTCTACTCAGCTCTCACTCCCAACATTCAGGGGTTTGGTCGCGCCGTGCTCACCAATACCGATGAAGTGGCCATCTTTACCGCCGCTTCCGAGGCCTTCACACAAAAGAACATTAACTGCTCTATTGCCGAAAGCATTGAGCGGTTTGAGCCGATTATGGCCGAAGCCAAAGCTCGCAACCTCAAGGTTCGCTGCTATGTCTCCACGGCTTTTGGGTGTCCCTATGAGGGCTACGTCGATCCGGTGAAGGCCGCCGAAGTGGCGAAACAGCTCTATGACATGGGCTGCTACGAAGTTTCCATCAGCGACACCACCGGTGTCGCCACGCCGGAATCCACCCGACGCGTGCTGGAAGAGTGTCTGAAACTCATCCCGGTGGAACATCTCGCAGTCCACATGCACGATACCTACGGCCAGGCACTGGCCAATATTCTGGTGGCCCTGCAAATGGGGATCAGCGTGGTGGACAGCTCCGTCTCCGGCCTGGGCGGTTGCCCCTATGCCAAGGGCGCATCCGGCAATGTAGCCACTGAAGATGTGGTCTATATGCTCAACGGCATGGGCATCGAAACCGGCATTGACCTGGACAAATTAATTCAGGCGGGAGACTACATTTGTCAGCAACTGAACCGTGACAACGGCTCAAAAGTGGCAAAAGCGATACTGTCCAAGCAATAACGACAACTTAAGCCCCCGCTTTACTCGACCTTTGACACCCATCTCTACCCCCGATGGTCAGTATATTCCCGTGCCACGTGTGCTATTCTTGAACCCAGACGACCTAAAACAAGAATAGCCTCGGGCCACGGTATGCCTTTCATAGACGACCCCTCCGAACACTCTCTCAGCTACCAGGCACTCGCCACCGTGCTAAACAGTCTGGACGCCCTGGTCTATGTGTCCGACCTGGAAACCCACGAGCTTCTATTTCTGAACGAATATGGGAAATCTGTCTGGGGGTCACCCACAGGCAAAAAGTGCTACCAGCTCTTGCAAGCAGGTCAATCGTCTCCCTGCGAGTTTTGCACCAACCCCAAGCTGACCGATCAGCATGGCGAACCTACCGGAGTTTACGTCTGGGAGTTTCAAAACACTCAAAATCAGCATTGGTATCAAT